>DATLVT010000811.1:0-8295 GCA_035577105.1 Polyangia bacterium | reverse complement strand
CCGCCACCCACACGGTGATGCTGTCGTATGCGCTGTCGGGGATGGTCGCGGCCCTGGCGGGCATCCTGGTCTCGCCCATCACCACGGTGGGGCCGACGATGGCGTCGGCGCTGATCTTGAAAGCGTTCTCCGTGGCGGTGGTGGCCGGGCTGGAGTCGGGGTTCGGCGTGGTGGTGATCGGCATGTTCCTGGGCGCGCTGGAGAGCATCGCCAGCTATCAGCTGGGCAGCGGCTGGCGGGAAGCGCCGGGGCTGGTCCTGCTGATTCTTGCGCTGGCCGTGCGCCCGACGGGCGTGTTCGGTAAGGCGACCATCCGCAAGGTCTGACGGGAAACGAGAACCAACGGCGCATGGGCAAACGGCTGGTCATCCTGCGCGGCGCGGAGCTGGTGATGTTCGCGCTGCTGGTCGCGGTGCCGCTGGCGGTGCGCAACCCGTACGTGCTGGGGCTGCTCACGCTGCTGGCCATCTATGGCATCTTGCTGATCGGCCTGGACATCAGCGTCGGGTACCTGGGGCAGGTCAACCTGGCGCAGGCGGCGTTCCTGGGTCTGGGCGCGTACACAGCCGGCATCGTCATCGTGCGGCTGCACGGCGGGATGGCGGTGGCCTGTGGGGCGGCCACGGTGGTGGGGCTGCTGCTGGGCGCGCTGCTGGCGTTGCCGTCGCTGCGGCTGGAAGGGCCGCAGTTCGCGCTGGCCACGCTCAGCTTCACGGCGCTGTCGGTGACGGCGCTGAACGAGATGGAATGGCTGACCGGCGGGGCCCAGGGGTTAAGCCTGGTGCGGCCGCCGCTGTTCGGGCACGCCCTGTCGGCGCGCGAATTTTACTGGCTGTGCATGGTGCTGCTGGCGCTGGTGTGGATGGCGCTGCGCAACCTGCTGGCGGGACAGTGGGGACGCGCCTTCGGGGCGCTGCGCGACAGTCCCATCGCCACCGACGCGATGGGCGTGGGGACGTATCGACACAAGGTGGCCGGGTTCGCGCTGGGGTCGGGGCTGGGTGGTCTGGCGGGGGCGCTGTACGCGCTGAATTTTCAGTATCTGCAGCCGCAGACGTACGTGTACGAGCTGACGGTCGTCCTGCTGATGGGGGTGGTGCTGGGCGGGCGCAAGAGTCTGTGGGGCGCGTTCGTGGGCGCGTCGCTGGTGGCGCTGTTACCGAATCTGCTGTCGAACCGGACGTTGTTCGAGGTGATCTCCGGTCTGGGGTTGGTGTTCGCGATCATCAGCGCGGTGCGGGGCCTGCGGCGCCAGACGATGTCGCGTTTTCAGGCGGTGGCGCCGGTGATCGCCACGGGGATGCTGGTGGTGGGCGGGTTCGTCGTGACCAACACCGAGGACTGGCGCAAGGCGATCTTTGCCTTGATGCTGTTCTCGGTGGTGGTGGGGCTGCCCGAGGGGTTGATGGGGTTCGCCGCCCAGTTCTTCTCGCGGATCTTGCACATCCCGCCCCAGCCGCTGCCGGAGATGTCGCCGCTGGAACAGGTGCTTCCGGCGCGGCGGGAAGACGGATCCACCGCCACCACCGACGCGCCTTTGCTGGAGCTGCGCAACCTCAAGCGGTACTTCGGTGGCGTCAAGGCCGTCGACGGCGTCTCGATCACGGTGCGCGACGGTCAGGTGCACGGCCTGATCGGACCGAACGGCTCGGGCAAGAGCACGCTGGTCAACGTCGTCTCCGGTCTGTACGCCCCGACGGCGGGCGAGGTGCTGCTGCGCGGGCGGCCCCTGCCCCGGGGCAGCCTGTTCGAAACGGCGCGCACCGGCGTGGCGCGCACGTTCCAGAACCTGCAGCTATTCAGCGGGTTGACGGCGCTGGAGAACGTGATGGTCGCCCTGCGTGGGGCCTATCCGCGATCGCGATCGTTGCTGCCAGTGCTGCTGGGGCTGGCCCGACGCGAAGAGCGCCGCGCCCAGGCCGACGCGCTGGCCCTGCTGGATTTCGTCGGCCTGCGCGACCAGGCGCTGACGCCGGCGCGCGACCTCACCTACGGCGCGCAGCGGTTTCTGGAGATCGCCCGCGCGGTGGCCCGCAAGCCCCAGGTGCTGATCCTGGACGAGCCGGCCGCCGGGCTGTCCCACCCCGACATCGTCCGCCAGATGGAGGTGATCAAGCGCGTGCACGGGCGCGGGGTCACCATCATCTTGATCGAGCACCACATGGACGTGGTCAGCGGGCTGTGCGACGTGGTGACCGTGCTGGATGAGGGCAAGGTGATCGCCGAGGGCTCGCCGGTCGAGGTCAAGCGGCAGCCGGCGGTGATCGAGGCCTATCTGGGTGAGTATTCCGGGGCGGGACCCTAGATGCTGATCGTCAGCGACCTGCACGCCGGTTACGGATCCAGCGAGGTGCTGGACGGCGCCACGCTGTCCGTCAAGGCCGGCGCGGTGGTGGCGCTGATCGGCGCCAACGGCGCGGGCAAGACCACCACCATGCGGGCCATCAGCGGCCTTGTCAGGCCCAGCCAGGGCACCGTCACGCTGGACGGAACGCCGGTGCACCGGCTGGCGGCGTCGCGCATCGCCCGGCTGGGGCTGGCGCATGCGCCCGAGGGGCGAAAGGTCTTCGGGCCGCTGTCGGTCGAGGACAACCTGCTGCTGGGCGCCTACCGCCTGCTGCCACACTTCTTCGGCTTTCGCCGCCGCGCCGCCGGCGATCTGGAGCGCGTCTATTCGCTGTTCCCGCGCCTGCGCGAACGTCGCCGGCAGCAGGCCGGGACGCTGTCGGGCGGCGAGCAGCAGATGCTGGCCATCGGCCGCGCGCTGATGGCCCGACCGAAGGTGATGCTGCTGGACGAACCATCGATGGGCCTGGCGCCGGTCATCGTTCAAGAGGTGTTCCGCACCATCGAACGGCTCAAGCGCGAGGGCATGACCATGCTGCTGGTCGAACAGTTCGCCCAGGCGGCGCTGGCGGTGGCCGATTACGCCTATGTCATGGAGCGCGGCCGCATCGCCGTCGAGGGCACGCCGGCTGAATTGCGGAAAAACGACAAGGTCATCGCGGCTTATCTGGGCTGAAAATTTGCCGCACCAAGACTCGTCTTCGGGCCTTCCGTGTGTATGTTCCTGGCATGGGAAAAATCGTCGGTCTGGTGCTGGCCGTGGTGCTGCTGGTCGGGGGCGTGTCGTGCGTGGGTGGCTATAACAAGCTGGTGCGTCTGAGCCAGGCCGTGGACGGCCAGTGGGCGCAGGTTGAAAACGCCTATCAGCGTCGCGCCGATCTGATCCCCAACCTGGTCGAGACCGTGAAGGGCGCGGCAAAGTTCGAGAAAGACACCCTGACGGCAGTCACCGAGGCGCGGGCGCGCGTCGGTCAAATCTCGCCGCAGGCGACGGAGAAGATCGTGAACGACCCGGCCGCCTTCCAGCGCTTTCAGCAGGCGCAGGACGGCCTGTCGTCGGCGCTGTCGCGGCTGCTGGTGGTGTCCGAGCAGTATCCCGAGCTGAAGGCCACGGCCAACTTTCGTGATCTGCAGGTTCAGCTGGAGGGCACCGAGAACCGCATCTCGGTAGAGCGCATGCGGTTCAACCAGACGGCCCAGGAGTTCAACACCGCCCGCAACAGCTTCCCCACCGTCATCATCGCCGGCCTGTTCGGCAGCCGCTTTGCCGAGAAGGCGTACTTTCATGCCACCGCCGGCGCGGCCACGCCCCCGCAGGTGAAGTTCTGAGCATGAACGCCGCCGGCCAGCAGATGCGGCGGGGTGTCCTGGTCGCGGCGACGCTGACGATACTGGTCGCGGCCGGGGCGCCGCCTGCATCCGCCGAGGTTCCGGTCCCCGATCCGCCCGCGCGCTGGGCCACCGACCGCGCGAACTTTCTCTCCGCCGGCGCCCAGTCGGCGCTGGACGATCGGCTGGCCGCCTATGCGCAGCAGACCGGTCATCAGCTGCTGGTGTACATCGATCACACCACCGGTGGCGTCCCCATCGAGGACTGGGCGGCGCGCGCCTTTCAGCGCTGGCGCGTCGGGCGCAAGGGGCTGGACGACGGCGTGGTGCTGTTCATCTTCAGCGACGACCGCCGCCTGCGCATCGAGGTCGGCTATGGCCTGGAGGATCGCGTCCCCGACATCGTGGCCTCGCGGATCATCAACGACCGCATGGTGCCGCTGATCCGCGCCGGCAATCACGACGGCGCGGTGAACGCCGGCGTCGACGCCCTGACCGCGGCCATGGGCGCGCCGCCCGGCAGCCAGCCCCAACCGGGCCAGGGCGTGGAGGACGCTCCGCCGCAAGCGCACCTGCCCTGGTGGGTGGTGCTGCTGGGCGTGATCGCGTTCGTGTTGTTCATCCCCTTCGCCATCCGCCATCCGTTCATCGCCGCCATGATGATGACCAACATCGGCTCGGGCCGGCGGGGTGGCGGCGGCTGGGGCGGCGGCGGTTTCGGGGGTGGTGGCGGTGGAGGCGGCTTCTCGGGGGGCGGTGGCAGCTCCGGCGGGGGCGGCGCCTCGGGCTCATGGTGATGCGACCGCAGATCGTCCACGGCATCGACGTGCGCGCCGTCGAGGCCGCCGTTCGTTCCGCCGAGCTGAAGACGACCGGCGAGATCCGGGTCAGCCTGGCCCGTTTCTATTTCTGGGGCGACGTCCGCCGCGCCGCCGAGCGCGTCTTCAGATACCTGCACATGGATCGCACCCGCCACCGCAACGGCGTCCTCATCTATGTGGTCCCCGGCCGGCGCCGGTTCGCCATCGTGGGCGACAGCGGCATCCACCAGCACCTGGATCCGTCCTTCTGGCCGCAGGTCGCCGACCGCCTGAGCGCGGCCTTTCGCGCCGGCGATCCCACCGGCGGTCTGTCCCACGCCATCGCCGAGATCGGCGTCCAGCTGGCGACGCATTTTCCGCTGCAAGACGGACCAAACGTCAACGAACTGCCCGACACAGTGGCCCGCGGCCTGTAGGAAGGCGCGGAGCATAGGTCAGTCTTTGCTTATTGACCATGGTTCAATTGGAATCGACCGGGGAGGAGGTCTTTCCCGTTGGCGGGCGTCGATGGCGCGTTAGATTTCGGGAATGGTTCACCCCAGGCTTCGGGTTTTTCTGCTGGGTGTTGTGGTGGGAGCCGCCGGCTGCTCGGTGGACTCGACAGGAACGACGACAAAGACGGACACCCGACAACCGACGACGCTGATGCCCGACAGCGGGCAGTCCGAGACGGCGGCGCCAGAAACCATTTCCGACGCCAGCGTCACTGATTTTTCTACCGCCGAAATAACGGCGAACGACGTGGCCGGTGGAGCCGATGTGGCCGCCGAGAGACTGGCGCCCGACCTGGCCGGCGGGCCCGACCTGCTCGCCGAGAAAGCCGCGCCCGACACTGCATCGGACGTGGCAGCCGACAATCGCGTCGCCGACGTGGCCTCGCCCGACATCGTGGCAGAGGTTTCGCCGGGGGAGACAGCGGCGCCTGACGGGACGGTTGAACGCGGTGAAACGGGCGGGTCGGGGCCAGGCGAGCTACCCACGCCGAACGGAGCCTGCCCGGAGTTCAAAGCGGGCGACGTCACCTTCCAGCCGGTCGGTGGCGCCCGGAAGGTGACCATCACCATGGGCGACGCCGCGAAGACCGTGCACGGTCCGCTGATCTTCTACTGGTACGCGACGGGCAGTTCCGTCAGCGAAGCAGCGCGCGGCCTGCCCCTGCCGGCCATCACGGCAGCCGGTGGCATCGTCGTGGCACCTCAGGACGTCCCGAACGCGGGGACGTTTCCCTGGCTGCAGAACCTTTCCCAGCACGATGCGCTGTTTGACGAGGTGGTCGCCTGCGCGGTCAAGAACACCCTGATCGATTCGCGACGCATTCACGCCATCGGATTTTCCGCCGGCGCGCTGATGACCACCCACCTCAGCTATGCCCGTTCCAGGCTGCTGGCCAGTGTGGCCGCGTATTCGGGAGGCGCGGCGGGACAGTTTCAGGAGCAGAACAACAAGTTCGCGGCGCTGATCTTCACCGGAGGGCCGTCGGACGTCCTGGTCCAGGACTTCTTTCAGTCCAGCCAGCAATGGCAGGCGACCCTGAAAGGCGCCGGACACTTCGCGCTGTTCTGCAATCACATGGGTGGCCACTCCATTCCCACCCGCCTGGTCCCGGGCGTCTGGCAGTTCTTTCAAGACCACCCGTACGGCACGGTCCCCTCGCCGTACGCCGGCGGGCATGTCCCCGGTTCGCTGGCGCCCCCCTGCGTCGAGTGAGGGCGTCGCCGCCGGCCCGACACCGGGGCTAGCTATGGGCTTAGCAATGGGCTCTCATGATTCGTCGCATCTCGCGGGAGTTGACGTGGACCTTGCCGCGTCCGCCTCCTCCGCGTGGGCTGGTCCTGTCGCTGCAGAAGTCGCTACCGATCCGTCATCGTCAGCGTTCGTACCGGAATAGATGCAGGCCCCTAGGCGCGAGGAGGCGTGGGGCTGAGTCTCGGCGGGGTGTCCTGAAGCGCTTCTGCCCGGAGGGGTCCGCCCCGCAGGGCAGGTTGCCGGCGGAAGGTTCAAGCGGCCCCCGTGCGGCCGCTGGATCTGTTTCAAGGCGCTGCGACGCCCTGCCGACCAAGCACGAATCTTTTCCAGATCACCTCACCGCGGCCGCGTGAGGGCCGCGTCCCCGCCGAGGCTCTGCCCCACGCCTCCTCGCCCTCGCCGGAAGGAATGGAGCGGCCTTCGCCCGCAAGATGTGACGAATCATGAGAGCGCCGGCCTAAGCGCCGGCCTAGCGCGTCCCGATGCCGAACAGCGCGGTCAGGCGCACCGCAACTGGCTCGGTGCCCAGGGTCTGTTCCAGCCGCGCCACGATGCGCTTTGAAAGGTCGGCGAAGGCTGGCTCGCCCATTCTCTTGCGCATCAGCACCGCGGGCGCGCCCCCGCGTGAGAACGATCCCCACAGCGCCTCGGGCGGCGCCATCCCGGCGACGATCGAATGCTCTTGCACATCGACCGAGGAAAAACCGGCGGCGCTGAACACCGCGCGAATGTCGTCGGGCGTCCCCAGCACCGTCGGCGCGTCTCCGATCCCGCTGTTGGGCATCTCGGCCTTCATGGCGGCGAACATGGCCGCCAGCGTCGGCAGCTTTTCAAATGGCGGCCAGCTCGCCACGACGGCCCGGCCTCCCGGACGCAGCACGCGCACCAGCTCGCGCAGGCCCAGGCCGGGGTCGGGGAAAAAGATCAGCCCGAACATCGAGTAGGCGGCGTCGAAGCGGTCCGCCGGGAACGGCAGCGCCTGTCCGTCGGCCACGCGCGCCTCGACGTTGGTGATGTTCGCCGCCGCGGCGCGGGCGCGCAGCTGGTCCAGCATCTGCGGCGCGAAATCGATCGCCTGCACCGAACGCGCGGTGGCCGCCGCCTGCAGGGCCAGCGACCCCGGCCCGGCGGCGACGTCCAGCACGTCCCCCTGCGCCGGCACCAGGCGCAGCGCCTCGCGCGCGAACGTCTCGAAAGAGAGGATGTTCTCGACGACATAGCCGGATGCGACCAGGTTCCAGGGCTCGGGGCTGGCCAGCGGCGACGGGCGTGATGCGCTCATGCGCGCAGTGTACTGCACGCCGCCGCCGGGTGGCGGGTTCGCGCTGGACCCCCGACTATTGAAGGCCAAAGTTGCAGGCCGTCGTCGTACCCGTGCCGCTGGGATCCACGTGCACGCCCCACGAGTTCAGGCTGGTCACCGTGTTCTGCTCCGTGCGAAACGCAAAGTTGGTGCCGACCAACCTCTCTGTGCTTCCCGGCGGCGTCACAAAGATCGAGTAGGTGCGCGACGGGACGTTGACCACGACGCGAAAGTGATACGTCTTGCCGGCCACGTACGGGATGATCGACGCAGCGGCGAAGGCCCCGCCGTTGCGCGCGTCGATGTTGCCCGACGGACTGAAACGCACCAGCGTCGCGAACCCGGTGTACGCGGTCTGCGCTCCCTTCGAGATGGCCACCACGCTGTTGGTCGGCGACGCTGAAGGCGTCGCATCGAACACCGCCGTGAACGTCGTCGTCTGGTTGGGCAAGGGGGTGTTTCGCCACCCGTTGGTGGGCGACGCCGTCACGCAGCTGCCCGCGCTGACCACCAGCGTGACCGGGGCCGAATGCTGCAAGACACCGGCGGTGCCCCTGATGGTCAACGCGTAGCTGCCCGGCGCCGTCGAGACGCCCACCGACACGTTCATCGTCGAGGTGCCTGAGCCGCCCGTGACCGAGGTCGGCGTGAACGTGGCCGTGCTGCCCGCTGGCAGGCCCGCGACACTGAGGCCGACCGTGTCGCCAAATCCGTTCAACGCCGCCACGGTGGCCACATAGCTGGTGGCCC
>DATLVT010000810.1:0-6635 GCA_035577105.1 Polyangia bacterium | reverse complement strand
AACACATCAGTCGCATCCTCAGTGACTGTGGCGGCAATGTGTCAGAGGCATCGCGGCGGCTGGGAATCACGCGTCGGACCCTGCAATTGAAGCTGAAGAAATATCCGCCGCGCCAGTAGCGGGGGCACTGCCGACGCGCGGGGGCACGGTGCGAAATAATTACGCATACCGGCGAGGCACGCACAGACCTAGAGTCTGCGGCACATATGGGAGGCGCTTCATGTTGAGACTGCTTGGCGTGACTTTTCGGTTTTCGGCGGCGGCCGCGTTGCTGGTGGGATCGCTGGCGGGGCCGGGATGCGGGTCGTCCAGCTCGGGCCCGACAGGAGGCCCGGTCGCGGGCCCTGTCGACACCCACTGCAAGAACGCCGATGGCACCCAAAAGGTGCAGGAGATCGGGATGTGCATGGCCGAAGGCGCCGCGCTCACGGCCGCCGACGCCGACGTCGACTCTTCCCCCGCCGACACCGGCGACGAAGCCGGCGCTGACGCCGGCGAGAGCACCGACGCCGGCGAGGGCACCGACGCCAGCGACAATGAGGCAGGTGAGGGTGGTGGCAGCGATTACGGCGAGACTCTTTACAACAGCGAAGGCGACGACGACGACTGCAAGTATCACGTGAAGTTCACGGTGACCACGGTGCGCAAAGGCGACAGCGCGACGTTCACGCTGACGGTGACGCGCCTGCAAGACGGCAAGCCCGCCACCGGATCGATGCGCACCGAAGCAGAGGTGTTTCTGACCGAGACACATCCTTCCCCTTCGGCGGGCACCGCCAGAGAGACCGGAAATGGAACCGGCGTCTACGTCCTGGGCCCGGTCAAGTTCGACATGTCCGGCCGGTGGCAGGTTCGCTTCCACCTCTTCGACAATTGCCAGGACTCCGAAGACTCCCCCCACGGTCACGCCGCGTTCTACGTCGACGTCCCGTAGGGCTTCGCTACGCTCGCTGCGCGACAGGGGCCTGCTGGCCCCTCTCGCGGGCTCTCCCCGGCGCGTCTCGCAAGGTGAGCCGCGCGGGCAAAGCCAGCGCTCCCGGCGGAAAACTCGCTCGCTTCGCTCGCTCCGACGTCAACTGCTTCTCCCTTCGGCCCGCGAAGCTGGCAGCGGCGCGCAAAGCAACTTCTCCCTCGCCCCGCGAAGCGGGGCGAGGGTCGGGGTGAGGGGTCCTACCTGCGCTTCTTGGCGCGCTTCTTGGCGCTCTTGCCGCTCTTCTTCTTGGCGGCCTTGGCCGGCTTGGCTGGCTTGCGCGATTTCGCGGCGACGGCTTTCTTTGGCGCGGCCTTCGCCTTCGGCTTCGCCTTGACGACCGCCTTCGCCTTCAGCTTCACCGCCGCCGGATCGGCGTGGCAGACGACTTCGATGTTGTTGCCGTCGGGGTCGCGGACGAAGGCGGCGTAATAGTGGGGGTGGTAGTCGGCGCGCAAGCCCGGGGGGCCGTTGTCGCTGCCGCCTGCCGCGGTTGCGGCCGAATGGAACGCGTCCACCGACGGACGCGTGCTGCTCAGGGCGATGTGGATGGGACTGACGGGCTGATCGGTCTGGCTGATCCAGAGGTCAGGTTTGCCGTCCGCCCCCATTCCGACGGTCCCGGGGAACTCCATGAGGACCCGGTACCCGATCGCGGCCAGGGCCGGCTTGTAGAAGGCCAGGGCCCGGTCGAGATCCTGAACGCGCAAGCTGACGTGGTCGAGCATGGCGAAAACCTATCACAGGGTCGGAAAGCCAAAAACCCCCACGCCCCCACGCCCCCGCGCTTTCCTAAAGATGGACGGCGCGAAGAATCGCGTACGTGACGGCGGCGATGATGGCGGCGGACTGGATGGTGAAGATCCAGGCCCAGACGATCCGTAACGCCACCGCCCAGCGAACGCCGGCCGGTTTGTTCACCAGCCCGACGCCGACGATCCCGCCCGTGATGGTGTGCGTGGTCGAGACCGGAATGCCCAGCGCGCTGGCCAGAAACAGCGTCGTCGCCGCGCCGGTCTCGGCGCAGAAGCCGCCGAACGGCTTCAATTTCGTCAGCCGCATTCCCATGGTGCGGACGATGCGCCATCCACCAGACAGGGTGCCCAGGCCCATGGCCAGGTGGCAGGTCAGGACCACCCACAGCGGGACCTCGGCGTTGGCGCCGATGAAACCCTTCGAGATCAGCAGGGCCATGATGATCCCCATGGTCTTCTGGGCGTCATTGCCGCCGTGACCCAGGCTGAACAGGGCCGCCGACAAGAACTGCAGTAACCGAAACCAGCGGTCGATCTTCCCCGGCGTCACGCGCCGGAACAGCCAGGCGATCAGCACCATCATGGCCCCGCCCAGGATCAGCCCCAGCACCGGCGAGACGACGATGAACACCGCGATCTTGGTGACGCCTTCGACCTTGATCACCGACAGACCGCTCTTGGCCACGCCGGCGCCGATCAACCCGCCCACCAGCGCGTGCGACGAACTGGACGGCAATCCGTACCACCAGGTGATCAGGTTCCAGACGATCGCGCCCATCAGCGCCGCGATCAGCACGGCGTCGTCGACGATCCGGGGGTCGATGATGCCCTTGCCCACCGTGTGGGCGACGTGCAGCGGGAAGATCACGAAGGCGATGAAGTTGAAGAACGCCGCCCAGACCACCGCCCAGCGCGGCGTCAGCACCCGCGTCGAGACGATGGTCGCGATGGAGTTCGCGGCGTCGTGAAAGCCGTTGATATAGTCGAAGACCAGCGCGACGACGACGATGGCGAGGACGATTGCCACTGGGTCTTCGTCCTAGGTGTTCTCGAGGACGACGCCCTCAATGATATTGGCGACGTCTTCGCAGCGATCGGTCGCCGACTCCAGGGTTTCGTACAGCTCTTTCCACTTGATGACCGCGATGGGATCCCGCTCCTCGCGGAACAGCCGGGCCAGAGCGCTGCGCAGGATCTTGTCGGCGACGTTCTCCAGCCGGTTGATCTCGATGCAATGCTCAAGAATGCCGCTGGGGTGTTTGAGGTCGCGGATCCCGGAGACGGCGCCCAGGACGTGCTCGGCGCTGGTCACCAGGCAGCGGGCTAGATCGCCCAGCTCGCGGGTCATGGTGTGGATCTCGTACAGCGACAGGCGATCAGCGGCCGCCTCGACCAGGTCCATGATGTCGTCCATCTTGCTGATCAGCGTGTAGATGTCGTTGCGATCGATGGGCGTGATGAAGGTCCGGTGCAGCCCCTCGACGACGGCGTGGGTGATCTCGTCGCACTCGTTCTCGATCTGGCTGATCCGCGCCGCCTGCGATTCCAGATCTCCCGGAGACTCGACCATCTCCAGAAATGCCTTGCAGCCGTCGACCGTCTTTTTCCCCTGCTGTTCAAACTGGGCAAAGAACGACCGGTCATTGGGGAGCAACCTCATGGCCGGCGTGTATATACGACCTTCCCCGCGGGTTCAATTTGTCCGGTCAAGGCCGGCCGCCACCGATCGTGTCGTTCGTGGTAAGACCGGGCGCGAAAGTGTGAAGCCCGAACCGAGCGCGCGCATGAAGCTGGACGTCAGAGCCAAGCTGTTCTTTGTGTCCCTCGCGCTGATGGCCCTGTCCGTGCTGGCGGCGGAGATGGTCCTGCGCCCGACCATCGAGCAGAACCTGGTCGACCGGATCACGTCGGATCTGTTCGTCCGCCTGGCGCTGGTCCAGCGGGCCGGCGAGGGGCTGACCACGGTCGACCCCGCCGCCTGGGATCGGCTGGCCGACGAGCTGGGCCCCCGGGCCTCGGGCCGCATCACCTTCATCGCCGCCGACGGCCGCGTGCTGGGCGATTCGGAGGTGGCCCTGGCGGCGCTGCCCGCGCTGGAAAATCACAAGGAGCGCCCCGAGGTGAGCCGCGCCCTGAGCGGCGAGCCGCGGTCGTCGATGCGCTGGAGCGCCACCGTTCACGAACGGTTGATGTACGCGGCGGTCCCCTTGCGCCTGCCGGACGGCACCGTCGGCGCGGCCCGCCTGGCGGTGCCACTGGAGGAGGTCGACGCCGCCGTGCGCCGGCTGCGCGCGCTGCTGGGCGTGGCCCTGATCGTGGCGCTGGTGGTCGCGGTGATCATGTCGACCGTGGCGGCGCAGTGGCTGTCGCGGCCGCTGCGCCAGATGACCGAGACGGCGCGACGGATGTCCAGCGGCGATCTGACCGTGCGCACGCGCATCAGCGGCGCCGATCAGGTGGCCGAGCTGGCCGCCGCCCTGGATGGTCTGGCGGGCAGTCTGTCGCGCACCCTGGGCGAGCTGAAGGGCGAGCGCGATCTGCTGGGGGGCATCCTGGAGTCGATGCGAGAGGGGGTGCTGGTCCTGGACGCTGGCCAGCGCATCTTGCTGGTGAACCCCGCCCTGCGCAGCATGCTGCTGCTGGGCAGCGACGTGGGCGGCAAGGCGCCGCTGGAGCTGGTGCGAAACGCCGAGCTGCAGACCCTGCTGGATGAGGCCTACGGCCAGGGAGCGTCTGCCTCGGGCGAGATCGGGATCGGCGGGCTGAAGCCGCGCCGGCTGCTGGTCCACGTCACGCCCCTCGGCCCCCAGGGTGAACAGCGTGGGGGGCTGCTGGCGGTGTTCGTCGACGTCACCGACATCAGGCGCCTCGAGACCCTGCGCCGGGACTTTGTCGCCAACGTCTCGCACGAGCTGCGCACGCCGGTCGCGGCGGTCTGTTCGGCGGTCGAGACCCTGCGCCAGACCGTGTCCAAAGATCCCGCGGCCAGCGCGCGTTTCATCGACATGATCGAGCGCAATGCCCAGCGCCTGCGCGATCTGCTGGAAGATCTCCTCAGCCTGTCGCGCATCGAGTCGCGGGAGTACCGCCCCGAGCTGGGCCCCATGGCGGTCACCGCCGCCATCGATCAAGTGCTGGCCATGTTGCGCGAGCGGATCGAGCGACGGCGTCTGCGCGTCTCGGTCGACGTCGCGCCGGAGCTGCCGCCGGTGCTCGCCGATCCGCGCGCCGTCGAGCAGATCCTGACCAACCTGGTCGACAACGCCATCAAGTACTGTCCGAACGCCACGCTCCTGGTGCGGGCGGTGGGCGAAGGCCGCGGGGTGCGCGTGTCGGTCCAGGACGACGGCCCCGGCGTCGAGCCCCGTCATATCCCGCGCCTGTTCGAGAGGTTCTATCGGGTGGACGCCGGTCGCTCGCGCGACACGGGTGGCACAGGCCTGGGGCTGTCGATCGTCAAGCACCTGGTCGAGGCCATGAACGGCACCGTCGGCGTCGACAGCACGCCCGGCGAAGGGAGCGTCTTCTGGTTCGTCCTGCCCACCCCGCCACCAGCGCCCGTCAAGGCCGCGGCGCCCGAGGAGGGTCCAGACGCGCCTCCCGCCGAAGCAGAAGGCTAGTGCCTCGCTAGTCGGCGGCCACCGCCTCGCTCTCCTCGGCGATCGAGGACCGCAGCGCCACGTAAGCCCGGTGGGCCCGCAGCTTGACGGCGTTCACCGTGGTCCCCATGGCGTCGGCTGCCTCGCGCAGGGACAGCCCGTCCTGTTTGATCATCTCGAACGTCGTGCGCTGCGCGGCCGGCAACATCGAAAGCTGGCGTTCCAGCGTCTGCGCCACGCGCTTCGAGTGCAACAGCTCGTCGGACGCGGGCTCCATCAGGGGGTCCAGAGACGACAGCCAGTCGCTGGCCTCGTTCTCGCGCTTGCGACGCCGGATGCTGTCGATCAGCAGGCGGCGCGCGATGGCGAAGGCCCAGGGCGTGACGTCGGCTCCGCGCAGAAACCGGGAACGCGAGCAGTGAATCTGCAGCATGGTCTGTTGCAACAGATCCTCCGCCTTGCCGCGGTCCCGGGTCTGGCGCATCAGGTACCGGTACAGGCGCGGCGCCAGGATGTCGTAGAGATCGGCGAAGGCGTCGTCGTCGCCCACCGCGTAGCGATCCATGGCGTGGTTGGCCGTCACCGAGCCGCGCGGTGACGGCACCACGTCCGGCACCGCCCTCCATTTCGTGTCGGCGGTCTGCGGCCAGCTGCCGGCGGAGGTACGGGAGGACGCGTGGCGTTGAAACGATACGGATTGGTCGGTCTTTGCAGAGATCATCGATTCCGCTGCCTTTCAGAGCGTCGCGACGGCGAACGCTGACCTCCTGAAATGCAGCCCCCGTGCCCGTCCGGAAAAGGCGCTATCCCGCGGACCTGGTCCAGCAACCATGCAGAAGACGGCATGGTGATCGGCGGTCGATCGTGCCGGTGATTGCATACCGTGCCAACGACGGCGTGGTCGGGGACACCTTTCGCCGTCTCGAACACGGCGCAGGACGTCGGCCTGGTCCTTGCTGGTTTCCTGTGAGAAAGTGACTGGGGCACCTAAAGACGATGAGTATCTCGGGTGGATTGCGGCCGCGATCGCGACGGGGGGAGACGCCCTGCCGCCTTCAATAGCGCCGCCGCTCGCCCCCACCGGCCGCTGGCCGAACCCGCCGCCTCTCGGTGAGAGGCACCGTCTCCTGGTCTGGCTGGGAGACAACGTCTCGTCGTGGCGACTGCCGTCGTCGGGTGACGTGGTCGTGGGCCGCGCCCAGGACGTGGACATCAAGATCGAGTTCTTCGCCATCTCGCGCCGCCACGCGCGCATCTCCATCGCGGAAGGCAGCGTCAGCATCTGCGACCTGGAGAGTCAGAACGGGACCC
>DATLVT010000809.1:0-4724 GCA_035577105.1 Polyangia bacterium | reverse complement strand
TGCGTTTCCCGGACGCGGGCGAGGTCTGGGTGGCCGGCCGTGACGTGACCGCCCTGCAGCGCGCGTCGCTGCCGTACGTCAGGCGCAACGTCGGATATTTTGCGGCGGGCCTGCCGCTGCTGGGCGGTATGACCGTTCTCGAGAACGTCATGCTGGCGCTGGGCGCCCGGGGCGCCGACCCGGCGCATGCACGCGAGCTGGGTATGCGCGCCCTCGGCCGCGTGGGCGTGCTGGGGGCCGCGACCCGGCGCATCGAGACGCTGTCCACGGCCGAGCTTCGTCTGGGCGGAATCGCCCGGGCCCTGGCCGGCGCGCCGTCGCTGGTGGTTCTGGATGATCCCGCCGCCGGCCTGGCCGCCAGCGACGCCGGGGCGGTGCTGTCGGCGTTGCTGGGCGCGGTGGAGGCCGGCGCGGCGGCGCTGTGCGCGTCGGCTGACGGTTCGTTCGCGGCGGCGGCGGTGCGGGCCGGGGCGCGCCGGGTCCGGCTGGAAGCGGGCCACGTGCTGGCGGGCGGTGGCCCCATCGGCGTGGTGGCGTCGCGGCGTCCCGACGGTGCAGACGTCGGCGTGGTTCGCGTCGAGGCGCACCGGTGACCGCGGTCTGGGTCTTGCGCCGAACCGTGCTGGAGCTGCGCCGGCAAGGCTGGTCGCTGGCAGCGCTGGCGGCCACCTTCGCCCTGGCGTCGATGCTGGCCGCCGGCTATCGGTTGGGCGCGGCACCGTCGGTCCTGGAGCGGCGCGGACCCCCGACCGCCGGACCACCGGCCGAGGTCATCGCCTATCTGCGCGACGATCTGGAACGACCGGCCACGAACAAGCTGCGCGAGGCACTGACCCGCCTGCCCGGCGTCGAGCGCGTGACGCTGGTCAGCGGTGAGGAGGCGCTGGTCAAGCTGCGCCGCCAGCTGGGTGAGCGCGGCCGTCTGCTGGAAGGAGCCGACGACGGCTTGCTGCCCGCGTCCCTGGAGGTGTGGCTGGCCGCGGGCGGCGATCCGGTGACGCGCGCCCATCAACTGGCGTGGCGACTGCAGCGTCTGGACGGCATCGTCGACGCCGACGTCATCGACGCCCGCGCCGACGAGGGCGCCGAGGGGTGGGTGGCGGCGATCAAGCAGGGGCGGACGTTGTTGCTCGGCGCCGTGGCGCTGGGCGGGGCCGCCGTTCTGATCGGCGGGGCGCTGGTGGGGCGACGCCGGCGACGCGAGGAGGTGCGGGCCTTGCTGGCGCTGGGATTCACGCGGCGGGCGTTGCTGGCGCCGCTGGTCTTGCTGGCCAGTGGCGCCGCTCTGGTCGGCAGCGCCTGTGGTCTGGGTGCCGTCGCGGTGGCTCGAGGCGTGGCCTCGGCGACGCTGATCTTCAATGGCGGGCTGACCGCCGGTGACTGGTCGCTGGGATTGCTGGCGGCCATCGGTCTGGGCGCCGCCATCGGCATCAGCCACGGCGTGGCGCCGGACGTCGTCGATGCGCGCTGATCGCCTTCAGCGCCTCCTGGTTTTGACGAGCGCGGTGGGGCTCTGGGCAAACGTGGCGGTGGCCGATCCGACGGTGGCGCCGGCCGACGTGGCGCAGACGGCTACTGAACCCGCGCCGCCCCGGTCGCGTGACACGCTGGCCGTGCGCGAGATGATCTTGGTCAACCAGGTCGGCTTTGCGCGCGGCACCGCGCGCTGGCGGGCCCGGGAGCTTTACCGCCTGATGCAAAATCCCACGCCCGACGATGGCCGGCCGCTGCAGGGCGACCAGCGGGCGCGCGCCGTGCTGGCCGGGCTCAATGCGCTCCGGCGCGATCGCCAGGAGCAGGCCGCCCTGACCCACGAGCTCGGCCAGGTGCGGGCGGAGCGGGCTGAGCGGTCCGCCGTGGCGGTCGCCGTCACCCACCTGGCGCCAGCGGCCGCCGAGGCCGCCGACGGCGCTGCCCCTGCGGGAGGGCCGGCACCTCCGCCGGCGTTCGTGCCGCCCGTCGACGGTCCCGTTGAGTCACCGTTTGGTCCGGCGCGCGACGCCGCCAGCGGCATCTGGCTGTTTCACCCGGGCGTTCGTCTGCGGGCCCGACCCGGCGAAGCGGTTCGGGCTCCCGATGCCGGCGTGGTTCGCCGGCTGGCCGAGGGCGACGCCGGGCGGACCATCGTCGTGCAGCACGAGGCGGGCTGGATCACGATCGTCAGCGGTCTGGGCGACGTGACCGTGAGCGTGGGGCAGGCGGTGACGCGCGGGCAGACGGTCGGTCATGTTGCGCAGGACTCGTCCTCGCCGCGCGGGCATGAGGCAGTCCTGCTGGAGGTATGGCACCGCCGCCAGGCTGTTGATCCGGCGGCGGTGTTGCGCCGCTGAGGAGCGGGCGAGCCGGCGGCCGGCCGAGCCCGCCGGTCGACCGGAAGGCGAAACGTCGGCGGTATACAGCGAAAAGCCGTTGTGCGAGGCTCGCGCCCATGAGCATGCGTGCATTGAGCTGGACAGGGTTTTTCGCGTTGGCCGCGACGCTGGGCTGTTCATCGTCGCCGTCCGATACGGGGCCCAAGGGCAGCGGCGGCTCGACCGCCGGCAGCGGCGGCAGCGTGGGTTCGGGCTCGGGCGGTAGCACCGGTTCCGGTGGCGGCGGCAACGCCAGCGGCGGCAGCAGCGGGACCGGCAGCGGCGGTGTCGCGGGTAGTGGCGGTGTCGCGGGTAGCGGCGGGACGTCCGGCAGCGGCGGCACGCCGGCGACCGGTGGCGCCGCAGGTGGCGCCGACGGCGGGACGCCCGACAGCGGTGGCTCTGACGGTCCCAGCGCCGGGGGATGCCCGGCGGGGGTCAAGGGTCACTGTTCGATGGCGACCTATCCGACCTATCCGGGGTTCTCGCTGGCGCTGGTCGAGGACTTCGACGCCCCGCTGGACCTGGACGCCGACCCGATCTGGACCTGGAGCGACGGCGCCCTCGACGAGGGCCAGGTGCGGATGACCAAGGGTGCCATCACCTTTGGCAATGGGCGCATGCGCCTGACGGCGTCGCGCATGGCCACCAACGGAGGCCAGTCCTTCTCCGAGGACAAGACGGTGGTCGGTTACCCCCTGGCCAGCGGCGAGTTCCGCACCAAGTACAACGACTTTCGCTATGGCCGCTACGAGGTCCGCTTCAAGCCGCCCACGTCAAACGGTAACTTCATCTCGACGATGTTCACGTTCCGGACGCCCAAGACCATCTTCTGGCGCGAGCTGGACATCGAGCTGACGGCGTCGTCGACGTCGCAGATCGGCAGCAACATCGTCTGGGGCAACAACCAGACCGGCTACGGCGGCACCATGAACGCCTATCTCGCCTTGAACGGTCCGGCCGGATTCAACGCCCAGTCTGATTTTCACGTCTACGCCTTTGAATGGTTGCCCACCAAGGTGACCTGGTTCGTCGACGGGCAACAGATTCGCATGCAGACCGGCGCCACCCCGCCCGTCCCGGAGAAATCAGCGAAGATCATCATGAACCTGTGGATCTTCGGGAGTAACTACGCCTTCGGGGGAACCAACGGCGCCGCCAACGTGTATCCCATGTTCGCCGAGTACGACTGGATCCATTTCTACAAGTCGGACATGGAGACCACGTACCCCTGCTGGGACGTCCCCACCTGCCTGCCCCACGCCGATCTGATCCGCAGCAAGAACAACCCCACGGATGGCGTGACCCTGGTGCCAAACTAAACGAGCCCGTTCCGGTCCCCGTATTCTCTAGCGGATCGAAGGCGGGCTCTGCCCGCCGGAGACAACACCTGCCGAGCAGGATCCGCCCCCGGCTCTCGTCGCATCGGGAGGGCCCGCGGGAGGGGCCCTCAGGCCCCTTCCGCGCACCCCCTCAGGCCCCTTCCGCGCTCTCCCCTCAGGCCCCTTCCGCGCTCATTTGGCCATGATGACGCCGCAGCCGTAACGCTGGTTGCTGTCGTTGACGCCATGGACGACGAGGGCGTGGCCGACCACGTTGGTGGCGGCAGGACCACCGACGGTCCAGCGCAGGTTCGCGCCGGCAGAGCCGAGTCGCGTGTAGACCAGGTTGCCTTTCATCTGGGCGTCGCAGGTGATCTGGCCGGTGCCGGTGCCGATCCCTTCACCGCGGGTGTTGTCCCAGTGCATGCCGGCGGCTTGCCCGTCGGTGCCGCAGGCGGTGCCCTGGTGAATATGCGTCGGGTGGACGCCGGCCGGGCAGTTTTCCAGGGCGTACGTCACCTGCACGTCCTCGCCGATCTGGACGAAGGTGACCGTGCCGGTGATGGTGCCGGGGGCCAGGGCCATGATGGTCGCCTGCGCCATGGCGCCCGTGGCATCGGCCGAGCCGTCGCCGGGCGCCGTCTCGGCGGGGGCGTCGGTGCTGGCGCCGCCGCTGCCTGTGGCCCCACCGCTGCCGGCGTCGATGCTGGCGCCGCCGCTGCCAGAAGCGCCGCCACTGCCACTAGCGCCGCCGCTGCCGGAGGCGCCGCCGCTACCGGAAGCACCACCGCTGCCGGAAGCGCCACCGCTGCCGCTGGTCCCGCCCGTGCCGCCGTTCGAGCTGCTGGAGCCGCAGCCCATGCTCGCCACCGCCAGCGAGGCTGCCAGGGCCAGGGCCGATGCAGGGGCGCGTCTTAAGAGAGCTTTCATCGTCATTCTCCTTTTATGGGGTTTCGAAGGGGGAATTGCCGCCGCCGGCCAAACGCGCTGATGTCGCTCCCGGCGCCCTCGCCTCTGTCCCGGTCATGCCGTAAAATCACCCCTCCGCTGG
>DATLVT010000808.1:0-2085 GCA_035577105.1 Polyangia bacterium | reverse complement strand
GCCATGTCAACGCCGGCGGCGTCCATCGCGCGCAGCCGCAGATCGTAGTCGAACATTTCCGGCATCAGCGTCACGAACGGCGCACCGGCAAGGTGAATGGCGGTCTGTCCGGCGCGCGTCTGCTTCAACTCGTAGCCGCCACCGTCCTGCTGCAGCAGGTCGAGCCACGCGCGCGGGATCATATGGGTATGGATGTCGATGACGGTCATGCCGCGAAGCCCGAACTCCGATGAGACGATACGCCGATCAGAACATGCGATGGGCAGCGGCGTCCAGCAGCAGCGCCACGAACAGGATCAGGCCGGCATCGCGGTTCGAGCGAAACACTTTCAGGCATGACTCCGGATCCGCGATGTCGATGCGCGCGATCTGCCAGGCGAGATGAGCGGCGAAGGCCGCGAGCCCGAGTGCGAACACGATCCCCGCACCCGCGAAATAACCGGCAAGGCCGATCAGCACCACCGCCAATGCCGAGAACACCACGAGCGCTGGCTTGGTGTTCTCGGCGAACAGCAATGCGGTGGATTTCAGCCCGACCAGCGCGTCGTCCTCGCGGTCCTGATGGGCGTAGATCGTGTCGTAGTGGATCACCCAGGCGATCGAGCCGGCGTAAAGCAAAAACGCCGGAAGCTCGAGCGCGCCGCGCGCGCCGGCCCAGCCCATCAGCGCGCCCCAGGAGAACGCGAGGCCGAGGAAGATCTGCGGCCAATAGGTGACGCGCTTCATGAATGGATAGATCGCGACCACCGCAAGCGAAGCGATCCCGACCATGATCGCAAAGCGGTTGAACTGCACCAGCACCAGCAGCCCGAGCAGCGCCTGGGCCACCAGGAACACCAAGGCCGCGCGCGCGCTCACTTGGCCCGACGGGATCGGCCGCGAGCGGGTGCGCTCAACCTTGGCGTCGATGTCGCGGTCGACCAGATCGTTCCAGGTGCAGCCCGCGCCGCGCATCACGATTGAGCCCGCCAGCAGCAGGACAATGTGCCACGGGCTCGGGCCCCAGGCGCGGTCGGCGACCGCCGCCAAAGCCGACGACCACCAGCACGGCAGCAGCAACAGCCACCAGCCGATCGGCCGGTCGAGGCGCGTGAGCCGCAGATAAGGCTTGAGCCAGTCCGGCGCGCGGTGATCGACCCAGTTTCCGGTCGCATCGGCGACGCGTCCGGTGGCGTCGCTCATGACCGGCTCCTCATGGCCGGCTCACCGCTGCAGGGCGTTGCCGGTCAGGGTGTCGAAGGTGCCGCGCCCGGTCTTCACGGATGTGTCGTCGGCGATGATCGGCCCGCCCAGCGCGTCGCTGAGCGTCGGCCCGGCCGCCGCCGGCGCGGCGCTACAGACGGTGTTGCGGATCTGGATGGTCTTGCTGTGGTTCTGCTTGACCTGGGTGATGATATTGGACGGCACGCCGCAAAGCTTCTGGTTGGTCTCCAGAAACTTGACCAGCTTGGCCTCCTTGGTGGCGAAGGCCTTGAACAGCGGGCAGACCTCCTCACGGGTGGCCTTGCGATCGCCAGCCGCCCGGATGCCGGCCGCACCCTTCTCGACGTCTTCGCGGATGGTTGGGAACGTCAGGCACACCTTCTGCGCCTCCGACGGCCCGCCCCCGGGGGGCCCCATGCCGCCCGGCGGCTGGCTGAAGCCGCCCGGCTGAACGCCAAAACCGCCCTGCTGCATGGCGCCGAAGCCGCTCGACGGGCTGCCGAAGCCGCCCTGAGGGGCCGCGGCCTGGCCCGGCGCGGGAAACGGGCTGAAGGACTGCGGCGGTTGCTGGGCCGGCGGCGCGCCGCTCGGAGCGGCGGCGGTCTGCCCGGGCGGCGGCGGGAACTGCGCGGCGGCCTGATGCAGGCCCGCCAACAGCAGAACGCCTGCGCCCACCAGGGCGCAGCTCATGGTCCGGTGCGTAAGGAAGCGATGCGTCGTCATATCCCTCCCCGATGCCTCTTTGGAAGCGCTCGCAGAAGCGCCTTCTATCAAGCCTGTGATTCGGGCGATAGGGCGGCAAGACCGCGCGGCGAAGCTGTCAAGCTCTGGCGCCACCCCCGGAAAAGGGGGTAAAGCCGGCAAATCGGACCGGGAAACCCC
>DATLVT010000807.1:0-7324 GCA_035577105.1 Polyangia bacterium | reverse complement strand
ACATGCTGGTACGCATGAAGAACACGCCCGACGGCGCCGGCAACCTGCTGGACAACAGCGCCATCTACACGACGTCGTGCTGCTCCGAGTCGCCGACGCACAGCGGACTCGACTTTCCGCTGCTGGTGTCGGGCAAGGCGGGCGGCAAGCTGAAGGGCGACACGCACGTGCGCATGGTCGGCGACAACGTCAGCAAGGTCCCCTACACGCTGCTGTCGGCGTTCGGCGGCACGGCGAAGTCGTACGGCCTGGGCGATTCCATGACCACGGCGACCATCCCGGAGCTGCTGGCGTAACGGATGACGAAGCGGCAGCTTTGGGCCCCGTGGTTGGTTGCGCTGGGCCTCGTCGCCGTCGCTGGGTGTGGCGGCAACCCGTCGGATAGCGGCGGCGGCAACAGCGGTGGCAGCGGCAACAGCGGCGGCGGCAACCAGTCGGGCAGCGGCAATCACGGCGGCAGCCCGTCGGGTGCCGGCGGCTGCACCTGGATCGGCACCGGCTGGTCGTGCGCCGGCGGCAGCAGCGGCGGCGCCTCGGGCGGTGGCGGCGCGGGCGGCGGCGCCGGGATGTCCGGCGACGGCGGCGACGGGAATGGCGGCATCAAGCCGGACGGCGGCGCCAGCGGCGGCGCGCCCGGCGCGGGGGGAACCCCGGCCAACGGTGGTGCGCAGGGCGGCGACGGCCCCAGTGTGACGTTCACGGAGTTCACCATCCCGACCTCCAGCGAGCCCGGAGCGATCGTGGCCGGGCCCGACGGCAACCTCTGGTTCAATCACGAAAGCACCAGCCCCAGCGCCATCTCGCGCATGACCCCGGCGGGAATGATCACGCGGTTCAACACCGCCGTCACCAACATCGGACCGGTCGGCATCGCCGCCGGCCCCGACGGCAACGTCTGGTACACCAAGCAGCAGGGCGTCGGCTCGGCCTCGCCGGCCGGCAAGATCACCGAGCGGGGTGTGCCCGGCGGCCGCGACTCGGCCGGCATCACCAGCGGACCGGGCGGCAACCTGTGGTTCACCGAGCCCGTCGGCAACCGCATCGCCAGCGTCAGTCCGGCCGGGATGTTCACCGAGTACACGGTCCCCACGGCGAACGGTGGTCCCTTCTCCATCACCGCCGGACCCGACGGCAACCTGTGGTTCACCGAACAGCACAGCGCGGGCAACAAGATCGGACGCATGACGCCGACCGGGACGTTCACGGAGTTCCCCATCCCCACGGCGGCCAGCAACCCGTTCGGCATCACCGCCGGCGCCGACGGCAACCTGTGGTTCTCGGAGCAGGACGGGCACAAGATCGGCCGCATCACGCCGGCCGGCGTGATGACGGAGTTCGTGGTCCCGTCCGGCGGCAGCCCCGGCGCGATCGTGGGCGGTCCCGACGGGAACGTCTGGTTCGTCGAGTATCGCGACAACGCCATCGGCCGCATCACGCCGGCCGGCGTGATCGCCGAGTACGCCATCCCGACGCCGCGCTCCGTTCCGACGGGGATCTGCGTGGGGCCTGACAAGAACATCTATTTCACTGAGCTGGACGGCAACAAGGTCGGCCGGGTCAGCAACCTCACCGGCGGCGGCAACGTCGCGCCGGGCCTCAAACCCGACGCGCCAGGCGGCATGGGCACGACCTGCACCGACGACATCGACTGCATCGACTCCGGCAAGGCCTGCGGGGGCGACGTCTGCAGCGGCAAGACGCACACCTGCGTCGAAGCCACGTCGCTGGATCCCGGCACCTGCTCGGCGGCGACCAAGTGCTGGTGTGCTCCCCAGGGTGCGACCTGCGACGCGACCACGCACCACTGTTCGTTCACGACCTTCGGCGCGCCCGGCGCGCAATAACGGGGGGCGCGTGACAGCGTGGTTCAGGCTGCCGAGATCCTCGCGCGCAGTGGTGTCTTTGCGCTGATGCCAGCGCTTGCCCTGGGGCCGAAGCGGGCCCGGTAGGTGCGCGGGGCGGTGCCCGTGTGCCTCTTGAACAGCCGGCGGAAAAAGGTGATGTCCTCGTATCCGACGGACAGGCTGACCTCGGCCACGCTTTTCTGGCGCGTCTCCAGCAGGTGGCGGGCAGCGTCGATCCGCAGGCGATGCAGATAGGCCAGCGGGGCCTCGCCGGTCGCCGCGGTGAAGCGGCGGGTAAAGGTGCGCGGGCTCATCGCCACGCGTTTCGCGAGCTCTTCCAGCCGCACCGGGCGCTTGAAATTCTGCACCAGCCAGGCCTGCGCCTTGTGAATCCCCTCGTCGTCGTGCGCCGAACGCGGTGGCGCCGCGGCGTACTCCGACTGCCACATGCGCGGCGTCTCCAGCAACATGGCCTTGGCCGTCTCGACAGCCACCTCGTGCCCGCAGTACTTCTCGACCAGGTACAGGCTGAGATCGATCGCGGCATAGACGCCGCCGCCGCAGAACAGGCGGCCCGACTCGGTGACAAAGCGCTCTGGCTGCCAGTGCACGCGTGGGTAACGCCTGCGCATGTCGGGGGCCATCGCCCAGTGGGTGGTGGCCGTTCGCCCGTCGAGAAGCCCCGTCTCGGCCAGCAGCGCCACGCCGGTGCAGATGCCGGCGATGCTGGCGCCCCGGGTGTGCCAGCGTCGCAACCATGGCAACAGGACCGCGTTGGCGCGGCATGAATCGTCGACGTTGAACTCGGCGGTGGGAACGATGATCAGGTCGGCGCGCCGTACGGAGGCCAGGGCGCCCTCGGGCTGCAGGCCCACCGGGATGGCGTGCTGGGTGGGACGTCCGTCCAGAGAGACGGTGCGGACCCGGAACCGCGGCGCCGGTGTCTGTCCGCACAGGGTCTGCCACAGGACGCCGGCCATGCTGAAGATCTCGACCGGCGCCAGCGAGGTCGAGGGCAGGGCGCGCTCCAGAAGGACGACGACGACGTCAATCATGATGTGGCCGGATCAGCCCTGAACTGTGTCGGATCCGCCCCTTTCCGGCAACCCCGTCGATCGATACCCTGGTCCCATGAACGACAACAACTTGTTGGGAGAGCGACCATGAGCAAGGACGAGGCGTACCAAGGGAAATGTTTTTGCGGGGCCGTGGAGATCGCCGTCAGCGGCGCACCGGCAGGAATGGGCTATTGCCACTGCGATTCGTGCCGGACGTGGAGCGCCGGTCCGGTCAACGCCTTCACCTTGTGGAAACCGGAGGCCGTCAAGGTCACCAAGGGCAGTGACCAGATCGGGACGTACAGCAAGTCCGCCAACAGCTTCCGGAAGTGGTGCAAGGCGTGCGGTGGTCACCTGATGACCGAGCACCCCCAGTGGGGATTGATCGACGTCTATGCGGCGATGCTGCCCCGGTTTCCGTTCCAGCCGGGCGTCCACGTTCATTATCAAGAGAGCGTGCTGCCCATGCGCGACGGTCTGCCCAAGCAAAAAGATCTGCCCAAGGAGATGGGCGGCTCCGGTCAGGTCATATCGGAGTAGATCGCCGGGCCATCGCAGACAGATATCGAGGCAGGTTGATACAGCCGATCTTTTCGGCGGCCGGCGCGGCTTGTGGAGCAGCGCGCCGGCTTCGTTGCGTGTCCCTTGGCTGCCTGCCTCGGAGCAGGGTCCTGCTCGTGAGACCGTGCCGGCATGAACAGGCCCTGCGGAAACGTCGCCGCCCTTTCTGAAAGCTGCACCTATTTCCGCCAAGGCGCGGATGAGAATGCGTTCCGCCCGGTACGCGGGGCGAGAAACCGGTTCGAGAGCTTGTCGTGGTCAGTGGGGCTCGGGAACAATCCCCCAATTGATCACGTATCAATGCATTCGCCGGTGAAGATTTCTCGCCTTTGATCCCGTATCGATGCGTCCCCGGCAATCACCGGTGACAACCGGCGATGTCCCCCGCGCCTCTCGGCACGTTGCCGGTTCAATTCGATCTTTCCGCGCACTTTCGGGAATCGAGAACATCTGGCCATTGGTCTGTCTGTCATCGATTTTCCCGACGGGTGCGCAAAGAAGGTATTTCAGCTCATGAAAACACCGTCGCTCGATTCTCTGTCTGGACGTGCCACCGAAAACCAGCGCGCATCACGAGGCACCGCGCGCGCCACGATCGTGTTGCTGGTCGCGGTGACCTTTGCTTGCCTGGCTTGCAGCAGCAAATCGAATAACAACGGCGGCAGCGGTGGCGCTGGCGGCGGCGGAAATGGCGGCAGCGGTTCATTGACATGCGGCGCGTCCGGCCAGCCTTGCTGCGGTGGAAACACCTGCAGCGGGGGCGGTTGCTGCATTCCCACCGCCGCCGACGGTGGTGGGACCGTCCGCGTTTGCGTGGGCGCGGGCAAGGCCTGCACGGGAACCGGCGTCTCCGGAACCTGCACCGCCGGCGCGTGTGAAAACGGCCCCGGGCATCCCTGCGGCGGCATCAACGGGCTCTGTTGCGGGGGCGTCAACAACGATCCGGACGCTGGTGACGGAGCCGGCGCTCAGTTCTGCACGGCCAGTGGCACCCGCTGCAACGGCGGATTCTGTCGAACCTGCGGGGCCATGAACCAGGATTGCTGTCAGGGCGGTGGCCAGAACCAGTGCCAGTCGACCTTGTCTTGCCTGGGAACGGCCGCTGCCGACGGCGGCACCAGCACCAACGCCTGCCTGCCCTGTGGCGGCAAGGGACAGCGCTGCTGCGGAAATGGCAACCCGTGCAACGCGGGGCTCAGCTGCAACGACCCGCCCGGAAACAACAACGGCATGTGCACCGACACCTGCGGCGGGTCCGGCCAGGCCTGCTGCCAGGGCGACAATTGCCAGACCGGCTTCGTCTGTGGTGGTCAGGTGGACGGTGGCGGCGGAACCTGCAGCGCGTGCGGCGGCGCCAACCAGCCGTGCTGCGACAGCGGAATGTCGTGCAGCACCGGGCTCAGCTGCGTTCTTTCTCCGACCGGCGATCGCTGCTCCGCGTGTGGCGCCTCCGGCCAGGTCTGCTGCGGCACGGGAGGCAATGGCTCCTGCACGCCAGGGCTCGGCTGCGCCGGCCGCGACGACAACAGCGGAACGCCCGGGATGTGTGGCGCGTGCGGGGCGTCCGGGCAAGCCTGTTGCTCGACGGGCGGCGGCGCCGCCGACGCCGGCGCGATCACGCAGTGCACGTCCGGTCTGTCGTGCTTGATCTCGGCCATGGGTCGCCAGTGCGGGGCTTGCGGCGGCGACGGGCAGCCCTGCTGCGGCACCGGAAACAACGGTTCTTGCTCGGCGGGTTTCGCCTGCACCGGGCGTGACGACAACATGGGCATGCCGGGGATGTGCGGCGCCTGCGGTGGAACCGGACAGCTTTGCTGCCCGGGCGGCGGCGGTGGCGGCGACGGCGGCACGTCGCCGTGCATGACGGGTTTCTCGTGCCTGCTGACGGCCACCACCAACCAGTGCGGCACCTGCGGCGCGTCCGGCCAGCCCTGCTGCGGGACGGGGACCAACGGCACGTGCGAGATGGGCCTTGGCTGCGCGGGCCGGGTGTCCGGCATGCGCATGCCGGGCACCTGTGGCGTGTGCGGCGCGCTGGGGCAGGCCTGCTGCTCCGGCGGCGGAGCCACCGCCTGCACGGCGGGCCTGACCTGTCGGATGATGATGTGCGCGGACGTTTCAGACGGTGGCGCCGTCCCGCCCGCCGACGTGGCGCCCGGCGGCGGATAGCACCCCGGCTGGCGCGCCTGACGGCGGTGCGCCAGCTCTGTCAGGGCGAGATCAGGACGGTGGAAGCGGCTAGACTGCGACCCATGTCCAAGTCCGACAAGCCGGTGCCGGAGATGGTGCGCGCCGCGGAAGCGCTGGAAGAGGAGATCGTCCGACTGGAGGCGATCTCCCGCTCGTCGCGCAAGATTCGACTGAACTCGGACAAGAACATCGCGCGGGCCGCCGCGGAGCTGAACGAGGCGTTGACCCTGCCGGAACGACTGGCCGAGCGCCTGCGGGCGCTGGCCACGGCGATGGGCAACATGCAGGAGCGCCAGCAGGCAGCGCTGGAGCCGCTGGCGGCGTTCGCCGTCGAGATCCAGCAGCGCATGCAGCGCCTCGAGGGACACATGCACAGCTTTGCGACCCTGGGAAAGGCCGCGGGCGAGGTCAACGCGCAGCTGGCCGGCGGACAGGCAGACCGGGCCGCCGTGGCGCTGGCGGAGGCGCGGCTGCAGGAGATCTCCGATGCCGCGCGCGCCCTGTTCGAAGCGGCCCGCGACGATGACTTCCCCGAGGTGGCCCGCGAAGCCGACGTGCTGAAGCAACGAATGGCCGCCCTGCGCAGACGGCTGGGCCAGCCCCCCAACTAGTTTGCGGTAGTAAGCTCCGCCGATGGCCACTTCCGATCTCGACAAGGTCTTCTCCGGATCGATCCCGAAGCTCTACGAGACGCACCTGGTGCCGATGATCTTCGCGCCCTACGCGGCCGATCTGGTCAGCCGATTGAAAGGGGTGCCGCTGTCGAACGTCCTGGAGATCGCGGCGGGCACCGGGGTCGTGACCCGGGCCCTGGCCGCCGACCTGCCTGAACGGGTCTCGATCGTGGCGACCGATCTGAACCAGGCCATGCTGGACCAGGGCGCGGCCATCGGGACCCGGCGGCCGGTCGAGCGTCGCCAGGCGGATGCCATGCAGCTTCCCTTTGGCGACGGAACGTTCGACGCGGTCGTCTGCCAGTTCGGCGCCATGTTTTTCCCGGACAAGGCCCGGGCGTTTTCCGAGGCTCGCCGCGTGCTGAGGCGCGGCGGTCTGTTCATCTTCAACGTCTGGGATCGCATCGCGGACAATGAATTCGCCGACGTCATCACCACGGCCCTGGCCACGGTGTTTCCCGGTGACCCACCGCGTTTTCTGGCCCGCACGCCGCACGGTTATCACCAGCAGGACCGGATCCAGCAGGACCTGGCCGCCGGTGGGTTCGAAAGGACGCCGCAAATAGCGACGGTGGCGGCCCGCAGTCGCGCGGCATCTCCCGAAGTCCCGGCGATCGCCTATTGCCAGGGAACGCCGCTGAGAAGCGAGATCGAAGCCCGTGATGCCGCGCGCCTGGGCGAAGCGACCGCGGTCGCCGCCGAGGCTGTCGCCCGGCGCTTCGGCCGCGGCGCCGTCGACGGCAAGATCCAGGCACATGTCGTCACCATCGACTGACCTGTGCCGGCGACCGAGATCGGTCGCCGGTCGCTGGTCGCCGGGGCGCGGCGCCGCTACTTGGTCAGCTTCAGTGAATACGACTGCGTCGCGCCCGACGGCGTGAAGATGGCGACCACGTACGAGCCGGCGCCCGAGGCGGTGTTGGCGATCTCCTTGCTGGAGAGCGCGGCCACCTGGCGGAAGGTGCCGCCCACGTTCTTCAACATGTGGAAGAACGTG
>DATLVT010000806.1:0-5462 GCA_035577105.1 Polyangia bacterium | reverse complement strand
GCCGATGCGATCGATGATCTGCTGCTGGCAGGCGGTGTCGGTGCTGGCGGCCGGCGCGCACGGCGCCCAGGCGGCCAGCATCGCCGCCGCCTGGTGGGCGATCGCCGTGGCGGCGTTCGCGCGCTGCTCGACGGCGGCGTCATCCACCTGGGCAAAACCGGCCCCGGCGAATCCCTTGGCCGGATCGCCGCCCACCTGCAACAGGTCCTGGACGGTGTTGTCGTACTGGCTGGGCGACAGCAGGCGCGCGTTCAGCGCCGCCGCCTGCGGCTGCTGGCAGTTGACCGGCGCCACCGTGCCCCCGCTGCCGCCGGGGCCGTTCCTGGTGTCGCCGGTCGATGCGGCCGGCGTGCCTATGTCGCCGCTGCATGCACTGAGAAAGGAAAAGAGGAGCGCGGACCAGAGGGCGGCCTTCATCGTTCGTTCACTCCAGTCAGACGTGGGCCTGGATGGCGGTCGTGATTGCTATGAGGAGATGTGGCGACGCCTGAAACTGGCTCACGCCTTTTTCGGGAAAATCTGGCTGGGCCGGCTGGGCCCGGCGCGCCATCACGGATTGGGCGACAGATAGGCGCCGAACTCGGCGACCGCAGGGGTGCCCCGTGCCCCGCTGATCACCAGGGCGATGGCGCTGGCGGTGATGGGGCCGACACGGTGCAGCTTGCGGTGGCCGACGAAGGTGCCGTTGGCGGCGATGGTGGTCCAGGCGCCGTTCACCATGGCCTCCACGGAATGCTTCGTGATGCGCTCGCCGATGGCGATCGGCTCTTGAATGCTGACCACGTTGAACATGCGCGGGCCGCCCAGATCAATTTCCAGGCGCACGGGGGTCGTGCTGTCGGCAGCCGCCCAGTACGTATCCAGCTTTCCATCGACGGCCATCGCCGCCGCGTAGGTGGGCAGGTTCATGAAAACCGAACTGGCCGTCGCCGGTTGACCGGCCGCCACGTTGGTCTGGTAGATGCCGGTGATGGCGGCGCCGAACTGATTCATTATCGCCACGTCGCCTTCAAACAGCAGTCCGCGGTTGTCAGGCGACAGGTTCAGGCGCAGCAGGCTGTTTCTGCCGACGGCGTTGTAATAGATGTCGATCAGCTGGTTCAGGGGCAGAAAGCTCGCATTCTCGGCGGCGTGCCAGAACCAGCCCGTGCGCGTTCGGTAAACCGCCTCCGCCGGGTACCAGATGGGCGGCTTCGCTGCGCCGGTGGGATCGGGCTGGACGCTGCTTTGATCGATCTGCGTGGCCGAAGGCAGCGCCTGCCCGGTGCTGCGCACATCGGCGCCGACCGATTTGATGAGGTCCCCGTCATCCAGCAGCGCCTGCGGTTGCAGCTTGTGAACCAGGTCGGCGACCGCGGCCCAGTCGAAGCTGGCGGGCACGGGCACCGAGCTGCCCCCCCACACCCAGATCTCGTCGATCGGCCCATAGTTGGTCAGCAGCTCTTTCAGCTCGCAGAGAAGCAACGCCTCGTTAGCCGCCGTTCCAGCGCTGGGATCGATCGCCAGGCCGACGCCGATCTTGGCCTGCTTGGCGGCCTGGACGAACAAGCTGACCACGTCCCCGCCGCCGCCCATCCACGAGGTGGCGGCCGCCACCGAGTACGGTGTGCACTTGGTCTGCCACAGGCAAAAGCCATCGACGTGCTTGGCGGTCAGCATGGCGTGGCGAAACCCGGCGCCGCTCAGCGTGTTCATCCACTGGCTGATGTCCAGCCCGGTCGGGTTGAAGAGGGTCGGATTGTCGGTGCCGAAGCTCTGTTCCTTGTTCGTGAACGTGTTGATGCCAAAGTGAAAGAAGGCCGTCAATTCCTGGGCCTGCCAGGCGAGCTGCTGGGGCGACGGGAGCGGCGTCACCGGCGGCACCGGCGGCATTGGATCGACGTCCGCCACGGCGGTATCGGTTGGCAAACCGGCATCGGCCTGCGTGCCGAACAATTCTCGCGTCTGCACGCAACCCTCGAGGCCAGCAAGTGCGGCCAGGGTCAATCCCAGCAGGACGCCAGGGGCCCACGGGGTCAGCTTGCGAAAGGCACACATCAGCGGGAACAGACAGCGTAACAACAACGGTACCGAAACGGCCACCCCCCGTCCGGCCCGTCAGTCGAGGCCGCCGAATCTCGACACGGCCTTGGCCCGTCGTCCGTAGGGGTAAAGGTACTGGTACCCGCGGGCGAGCTCGCGGCTCCTGACGGTGTCGCCGGCGCGCGACGTTGCTTCCACCTCACGGGCCAGCGCGTCCTCGGCCAGCGGGCCGCCGGCGGCCCGGGCGCGGGCAAAGGCGTCGGCGGCCTCCCACGGACGGCCAAGCTCGTCCAGCAGCACGCGCCCCAGTGTGAACGACGCCAGGGCGGCGCGCGGGTCGTTGGCGTGCGTGCGTACGACGCGTTCCAGATACGGCAGTGAATCGGCCGGGTATCCGCCCAGGAGTGCGGCGTCGGCGGCCAGCAACAGATCGGCGGTCTCGTCGCGCACGGCGTCCGGGCCCGCTTTCTTCAGCGCGCGATGCGCCGCTTCATATCGGCCGCGTTCGGCCAGCGGGCGCCACGACGACGCCACCACTGATGCGCGCGCCGGTTCGTTCGGCGACGAACACGGCGCCGACCCCGACGCCGCCATCGGCGCATAGCTGCGCGCGGTTGCTCGCAGGTCGACGAGCGCAGCGACGCCCCCCGCCACCAGCGACACCGAGAAAGCCGCCGTCCTCACGCGCACAGCAGCCCGCCGGCGCGCGTGCCGGCGCTTGATCACAGCCCGCGCGGCCTGCGCGCGCTGGGAATTCCAGTTTGATTCCACCCTTGCGCCCAGCGCTCTCCACATCGGATCAGTCATCACCAAGTACCTCATCGCTCCCGCTTTTCACGGCGCCCACGCGTCGCATTGCCGTCGCCAGGCTGCACCGGTAATCAGCGGCCATGCGCCTGTTCAGGGCAGCGTGTGGCGCTGGAAGACCTCCCATGCCACGTCGGCGACGCCCACCGTCTGGCTCATCGCGGTGGCGTACATATTGTGGGGCGCCTTGGGCGAGCACAGGATGATCTCGGATCCGCCGGCGCACTTGCTGCGGAGCTGACACACCGGATACATGGGCAGCGGTGCCGGCGTGTCCGTGCATGAATCCAGGCCGGCCCATTTGTCATAGTCAGCCATCGCGCTTGGCCAGACATGACCTCCGGGCATCGACATGCCGCCGTTGTAAATGACCTGGCTGTCCAGCGTGCCCCGGAACAGCACAACCGATATGGGGCGCGACGGTTTACAATCAATCATGTTCGGGCCCGACACAGGCGCCACCGCGGCAAACATGTCGGCGGCATCGCAGGCCAGCCATTGCGACATGATGCCCCCGTTCGACAGGCCGGTGGCGTAGACGCGCTTGAGATCGATGCAACCGTCCTGCGCGGTCTTGGTCACCACCGCCCGGATGAAACCCGCGTCGTCGATGTTTTGATCCTGGGCGGGCTCACAGCAACACTTCAAGATCGGACAGCCCGCCGGGCCGCCGTTCCACGAGTTCCCGATCCCCTGGGGATAGATCACGACCAGCCCGACCGCGTCGGCCTTCTCGCGCCACCCTGACCAGGTTATCTGGTGCGCGGCGGTGTCGCCTTTTCCGTGCATGTCGATCACCAGCGGCAGGCGCGTCTTTCCGTCGTACTTGGCCGGCACGTGCACGATGTACATGCGCGTGGCGCCGCCGCTCTGGATCATCATGGTGGTGTTGCCGGCCTTCAGGGTACCGGCCGTGCACGGGCCCTGGGCGCCGGCGTCGGAAGATGTCGTCCCGCTGTCGATGATGCCCGGAGCGTCGACGGCCGCGCCACCGCTGCCCGAACCGCCGCTTCCGATTCCGCCGCTCCCGCTGCCACTGCCGCCCGCGCCGCCGCTGCCCGAACCACCGCTGCCGACCGACCCTGCGCTGCCGCCGCTGCCCGGCGCACCACCGGAGCCGGCAATCACCGGACCGTCGCTTCCAGTTGTCGCCCCGTGACCTGCACAGCCGACGTGCAGGAGCAGGCCGCTGACAATTCCGATCCAGCCGATCGCTTTCATGGTCATTTGAGTGGGTAGCCTGGGTGCCCTTTGGTCAGGTGCCTCAACCGAACAAGCCGGGCAGCGATGTCTTGTTTCCGTTGAAGTCCGTCCCCGGCACCTGCATCGCTTGCAGCATCGTGTAATAGAAGTTGCCGAGGTCCGTGTTCATCGGAACCTGCAGGTACTGTCCCTGGCGCATGTTGAACTTCTTACCGCCGAGGAGGATCACGGGCAGATTGTGCGTCGTGTGATCGGTGGCGTGCGAGTGGCAAGCCCCGATCTGCAGGATGGCGTTGTCGAGCGGGGTGTTTCCGTTGGGCTCGGCCGGGAACGAGTCCAGCTTCGTGGCCAGGCGCTGGGCCACGTACATCAAGACGCGGGTGTAGGCGAACCATTCCTCGACGATCTGAGTGCGGGCGACAAAAGCCGCGTGAGTGATATCAGTGTGGGTGTTCAACGAGCCGGAGCTATAGGTCACCTTGTTGCCGCTCACCCCGACAAAGTCGCTGGCGTATGCCACCCTGGCGGCGTAAGCCGGGACTCCGCCGGCTTCGGTGTCTGTCATGATGGTGGCAATCGGCATGGCGTCGGAGGCCATCGCCAGGGCGACCACGTCGACCATCATCCGCAAGGTGGCGAGCCAATCCAAAGCGCCGCCGTTCAGTGCGGGATCATAGGCCGGTGGCATCGTCGGACGCACGGCTGGGCCGGCGGTGGTCAGTCGTTTCTCGACGTCGCGAATGTTCTGCAGATAGGCGTCGAGGCGAGCGCTGTCATCCTTGCCCAGGTTCTTCTGAAGGGCAGCGACGCTCCCGATGACATAGTCGAGCACGCTCTTGTCGTCCTTCAGGGCCGCCATCTGACCGGCATCGGGACCGGCGGTCGAGGCGTTGCCAAAGAGCTGGGTGAACACCTTCATCGGATCCGTGATCTTGGGGACGAGATTGTTGCCGCCCAGGCGGGAATTCGATGACACGTACCCGCCGTGCCCGCCCGTCCCCTCGCTGAAATCGTTCGAGGCAGGATTGAACGCGATCGTCGAGCCGGGCGTGAACCCCATGGCATTGGCGATGTACTGATCGACGGAATCGGGAGGGGTGGTCCCGTTGTTGCCGGTCCTTTTGTAGCCGGACGTCAACCAGGCACTGGTGGGCAAGGAATGAGTGGCGTTGGTGCCGTCCGGATCATTTACCAGCGTGCTGAGGCCACTGACAATCATCATCTTCTTCTTGAGGGACTCGAAGGGCGCCAGGTGCGCCGGCAACGGTGACGTCAACGGGCCCGGCTGAGCCGGGTGCCATGACCCCGTGCCCAGCTTTGGATCGCCGGCCTTGATCTCATAGTAGCGGGTCGCATCGTTCTTCGTGGGGTCGTAGCCGTGACCCCACATCCCCAGGGACAAGAAGAACGCGGCGTAACGTGGGCTGGCG
>DATLVT010000805.1:0-6029 GCA_035577105.1 Polyangia bacterium | reverse complement strand
ACATGCGCTTGCGCAGCGCCGCCTCGATCTCAAAGCACTCTGGCGCCTTGAGATCTTCCAGGTTGATGCCGCCAAAGGTCGGCTCCAGCGCCGCCACCGCCTCGACGAAGGCGTTCACGTCGGTGGCCGCCAGCTCCAGATCGAACACGTCGATGTCGGCGAACTTCTTGAACAGGCAGCCCTTGCCCTCCATCACCGGCTTGCTGGCCAGCGGTCCGATGTTGCCCAGGCCCAGCACGGCCGTGCCGTTGGTGATGACGCCGACCAGGTTTCCGCGCGCGGTGTACTCCCAGACCGCTTCTGGATTGTCGGCGATCTCCCGGCACGGCTCGGCAACCCCCGGTGAATAGGCCAGCGAAAGATCCCGCTGCGTGACCAGCGGCTTGGTGGGAACGACTTCCAACTTTCCCGGCCGACCATTGCGGTGGTAGTCGAGGGCGTCGATCTTTCTGATCATGATGCCGACAGTCTAGCGCCTCGCTCGCGTCGCGGGCAGCGTTCGCGAGCGGCGCCTCACGGTCAGCGGAGGGCTCAGACGCCCTTGGCGGTGTCGATCGCGGAGCGGGTGGCCCGCAGCTTGGATCGCTTGGCCTTCAGCATGTACCGGTAGGTCATGGTCGCCTTGGGTGGGATGACCATGTCGGTGAGATAGCGCGCCGGATTGGTGTATCGGTCGCTGACCCGAATTTCAAAGTGCAGGTGGGGCGGCGAAACCTTGACGCCCGTTCGACCGACGGAGCCGATGCGTTGCCCGGCCGTGACGTGTTCATCGTTGGCCACGCTGAAGGAGGAAAGGTGCATGTAACAGGAGACGACCTTGCGTTGCTCGTCGTGGTTGATGCAGACATAGATACCGCCCACGCCCAGACGCCGGTGTACCCACTTGGCGATCTTCTCTGGTGGAACGACGGTGCGCGGCCGGCCGCTCAGGTTCACGCCTGCGAAGATCACCGTGCCGTCGGCGATGGCCCGCACCGGCTCGCCCAGCGTGGCGGTGATGTCCAGCCCGCGGTGGCGTCGCGCCCCGCCTTCACGATCCTCGCCGGGGCCGCTGCTGGCCACGCGCGGGATCCCTTCCAGCGGCGCCACGATGGGCACACCCAGCGTCGATTCGCGCGGCACGTCCACGCGGTCCTCGTAATGACGGAGCAGGCGGCGGCGCGCGGTCAGGATCAGATCCTCGTGGCCGCTGCTGTGCACCTCGTCGCCCCAGACAAAGTGCGAGACGGCGCTGCGATGGGGGACGCCTCCGAACAGGCGATCCAGCTCGGGGTGAACGTCCTGCCACATCTTCAGCAGGCGGGCCCCGACGCGCAGGTTGTTGTGCGGGTCCAGCAGGCGCGCCACCGACAGATCGCCGGGCGCCACCGGCGGAACAGGCGCCCCCGGCGACAGGTACATCGACCGGCTGATGCGCAGAAGGCCGGTTCCCGCCTTGGACTCCAGGGCCGGTTTGCAGTTGCTTTGATACAGCACCAGCGACGCCAGCAAGAAAGGATCGACCGCCACCTCGGCGGCGTTGGTCAGGATGTCGCCGGCGAAGGCGGCCGTGGCCGAATCAGCGGCCACCCCGCACAGATAGGCGAAAGACTCGCGAAAGCGGCTCTCGTCGACGGGGGCCGGCGAAGGCGGCTCGGCCGGCCACGTGGCCATGTCGCGCAGCTGATGCGCCGGCACCGGTTCCACGGGCGGACGTCGATCTTCCCACAGGCGGTTTCGTGCCTGAGCGGCGCCGCACAACAACAACAAGACAGCGACCGGCAAGGCCGAAACTACACGCGCCATGCAGTGCTTTTATTGCACACGGCCGGCGGTCAGGGGTAGCGGCCTCTTACAGTCAATTGACGATAGCGCCGCGTCGCGCCGCCGTAATCGCTGGAAATCAAGGGTGTTAACCATCTCGCCTTTTTCGCGATTTGGCATATCCTCGGGCGGCGCGCCCGTCCCCCGGACGCGGAAGAGACCAGGTTGACTCCCCACCCGCCTCGCACCAACCACGGCCCAGGAGACTCGATGGGAACCAGCTCTACGCGACTGGTCACGCTGCCGTTTGCCGTTGCCGCTGTCTGCTTGGCTCTCTCGGTCTTTGGTCTGTCGCTGCCCGCGCAGGCGGCCCCCAAACCGGCGGCCCGCACCGCCGCCGCCGATGAAGACGCCAGCGACAGGGCGGACGCCGAGGCCGATGCCGACACAGCCGACTACGAACCGAAAGAGTTTCGTTTCGAGTTCGGCCTGCTGGGGGGCTACCACTGGTTCACCAAGAACCATGGACTTGGCCGCAACCAGAACGACCCGTCGGACCTGTCGCCGGCCAATGCCCCGCTGTTCGGCGGGCGTCTGACGTTGAACTTCAACCGCTATGTCGGCGTCGAGCTGGAAGCGCACGGCACGCCGACGCACACGCGCGACCGCCAGACCGATATGTGGATCTTCGGTTACAAGGGCCAGCTGATCGTGAACCTGGTGGGGAGCGGTCCCTTCCGGCCGTTCCTGGTCCTCGGCTACGGCGCGCTGTCGACGGTCGTCAAGGATACGTCGGTGGTCCCCGCCGACACCGACGGCATGTTGCACGGCGGGCTTGGCTTCAAGATCCTGTTCGGTGACCACGTGGGCCTGCGCCTGGAAGGGCGCATCACCGGGCCCCCGTCGTTCGCGGCGTCGCTGGTCCCCATCGGCGACGAGCTGGGTTTCGGCGGCTGGGATTATCAGGCCATGGCCAGCCTTTACCTTGCCTTCGGCGAGGTGGAGCGCCCCAAGAAGGTGGTCATCCAGCGGGTCAAGGTGATCGAGAAGAACATCACCAACATCCCCACCGATCCCGACGGCGACGGCATAGCCGGCTCGGCCGACAAATGCCCGAACGTCGCCGAGGACAAGGACGGCTTCGAGGACGAAGACGGCTGTCCCGATCCGGACAATGACAAGGACGGCATCCCCGACCTTCAGGACAAGTGTCCCAACCAGCCGGAGGACAAGGACGGCTTCGAGGACGAGGATGGCTGTCCCGATCCGGACAACGATCATGACGGCATCCTCGACGCCCAGGACAAGTGCCCGAACGAGCCGGAGACGAAGAACGGCTACAAGGACGAAGACGGTTGCCCCGACGAGCTGCCCAAGGCGGTGGCCCGCTTTACCGGTGTGATTGAAGGGATCAACTTCAAGACCGGCTCGGCGGACATCACCTTCGGTTCTTACGGCCTGCTTGACCGAGCGGCGCAGGTGATGACGGACTATCCGGACATCCACATCGAGATCTCGGGCCACACGGACAGCCGGGGCGCCGCCGATTACAACCGCGACCTGTCCGCACGGCGCGCCGAGGCGGTGAAGAACTACCTCGTCTCGAAGGGGATCCGTCCGGAGAGACTCACCTCGATCGGCTACGGCATGGACCACCCGATCGCGTCGAACAAGACCGACGCCGGTCGGGCTCGCAACCGCCGCACCGAGTTCCGCCTGGTCTCCCCCGGGGAGGCGCCGAAGTAGCGACTGGCGCGGCCGGCGCGACTGGCTCAGGCCGCGGTTCGTTCAATCAAACAAACGGCTGACGTCAGGACCGTCAGCCGGCACACCTCGGCGGTCAGCTGATTTGCAACGCCTGGCGCATCTCCTGGGGGATGCGGACGACCTTGCCACTGGCGTTGATGCAGGCGTGAATGGTGTGACCCGACACCAGCAGCTCGCCCTCCGGGTGGCGTCGGACCTCGTATTCAAAGTGGGCGGACGCCGCGCCGACCAGGGTTAGCCCGGCCAGGATCGACAGCTCGTCGTCATAGCGGGCAGGTCTTTTGTACGTCGCCTGGGCCTCGACCACGGGCAAAAACAGGCCGTGGGTCTTTTCGAAGGCGCGATAATTGGCGCCGGCGGCGCGCAGGTATTCGTTCCGTCCCACCTCGAAGTAGCGAAGGTAATTCGCGTAGTACACCAGCCCCATCTGGTCGGTGTCGCCGTAGATGACGCGAATCTGCGCGACCTCGCGCAGGGGCAGCGGCTGGGGCGTGCTCACGTTTCCCGCTGGCTCATTTCCGGCCCAAGCTACCCCACACCCACACCGCCGGGCAACGACGGGTCCAGCGTGGGGTGGTGTGGGGTGTGGGTGCGCGGTCACCAGGCGGCGCGGCTCAAGTGGCCGTCGCCGCTACCGATGATCTCTGTGGAGAGGCATCGGGGAGATCGCGCATGCATCAGGGGAAACCGCATCCGGACAGCGACGACACCCTTTACCTTTCGCCCGACTCGCGCGAGCTGCTGCGCCAGATCCTGCGGCGCGAATCATTGGAGAGTGAATCCGAGCTGGTGGCCGGCGTGAAAGAGGCACTGCGTATGCAGTACTCCCGCGGCTTTCACGAAGGCGCGGCCGAGGGCGCCAAGGGGCTGGATCAACCCGACGTGCCGGTGTCGCGGGGCGAGCGGCGAAAGTTGTCCTCGTCGGTGCATCGCTCGACGGAATCGTCACAGGAACGCCGGAAAAAACGGCGGCAACGTCGGTTTCGCAGGCGATTGCGCAAGGCCGCAATCACCACCGTCATGCTGGTGCTGGCCGGCGCGGTCATCCTGGCCATCAACGTCGCCCGGCCCCCGCTGAGCGCCGATAATCCCCGGGCTCGGCACCGCATCGATTTCGGGTCCGGTCGCTGACCGCTGGCGTTTTTTTCGCCGCCGGTCTCGAACGATGGGCGTAGAATTTTTCCCTGGGAAGGAGGGCCTCATGGTGACCATTCGTGGGTCGAAAGCAGGCACGGGGGAGACGGGCAAGGCGGGCAGGGGCAAGGCGGGGGACAAGGCGGACGGGACCGCCGGGGCGATCGACGAGCCGCTGGACGCGGCCGAACGATTGGTCAGGGAGCTGGCGCGGGTGCGGGCCAAGTTCGGAATGGATCCGACGGACGCGCGCGAGCTTCTGGCCGAAGCCTGGATGCCACCGACGGCGGCCATAGAAGAGGACGAATCGGAATTCGTCGACGCCGTCGCTGACTGTCTGGGCGCCGGACTGCCCCTCGAGGCGGCGCTGTCGTGCTGGGACAGCGGCGAGCTGGCGTACGAAGCGTCCGCCGACGAAGAAGATGCGCCGCCGGGCCTGGAGATGATCGCCGCCGTCAGCCAGGCGCAAGCGCTCGTGAACGCCCATGCTCACCCGCATGGGCCGCCCAGCGGACGCCGTCTGCTGGTTCGATAGCGCCTCCGCGCGCGCCGCGCGGCAGCGGCGCAGGATCGAGACCGCGTCGGCGCGATTGCATCCGCGGGAAACACGCGGCAGGCTGGCGAGCACCTCATCATGTACGAGTTCGCCGGCGCTCCTGCGTTCACACCTGCCCGTCTGGAAAAGCGGCTGAAGACCATCCGCGTCCGCAACCCGGCGGTGCGCGAGCTTTACGCCGAGTTCGCCCATTTCGTCGACGCTGCGGGTGTTCTGTCCCAGGACGACCGCAACACCCTGGAGCGCCTGCTGCTGTACGGGCCGCGGGCGGCCCGCCGCGAATTGTCGGGGCGGCGGTTGCTGGTGGTGCCCCGGCTGGGAACGATCTCGCCCTGGTCGTCGAAGGCGACGGACATCGCCCGGATCTGCGGCCTGCCCAGCGTGCGCCGCATTGAACGCGGCATCTATTACACCATCGTCGGCGAGGTGGTCGACGAGGCGGCCTTGCGCCGGGCGGTCTCCGATCGAATGACGGAATCGGTGCTCGCCTCGTCGACGGAGGCGGAAGCTCTGTTCGAACAGGCCGCGCCGCGCCCGCTGGCGGTGGTCGATCTGGGGGAGGGCCGATCCGCCTTGGAGCAGGCCAACGTCAGCATGGGGCTGGCGCTGTCGCCCGACGAGATCGATTACCTGCTGGCCCACTACCGGGCCCTGGGGCGCAGCCCCACCGACGTCGAGCTGATGATGTTCGCGCAGGCCAACAGCGAGCACTGCCGGCACAAGATCTTCAACGCCGAGCTCCACCTCGCCGGCGTGCGCCAGCCGAGCTCGCTGTTCCAGCTGATCAAGCGCTCGACCGAGCGCGCGCCTGACGGTGTGCTGTCGGCGT
>DATLVT010000804.1:0-6503 GCA_035577105.1 Polyangia bacterium | reverse complement strand
GTTCGTGGGCAAGCGCAAGCTGGAACACATCGCCCATCCCGGCTCGGTCGAGGTGTTTTCACGGCCCGGCTTCTTCTGCAAGAAGGTCGTCGCGGAGGCCGCCCGTTACTTTGTGGAGAAGCGCCCCCAGGTCGAGTTCATTCACTTCTCTGATCCCGACGAGCGCGGCCACGCCATTGGCTGGATGTCAGACCCCCAGATGGACGCCATCCGCCACACCGATCGCTGTCTGGGGACGCTGGTCGACGCCGTGACCGCCGCCGGCATGGACGACGAGACGCTGTTCATCCTCTCGTCCGATCACGGCGGCCACGGCCGCAATCATTCGGGCGCCATCAAGGAGGATCGGCTGATCCCCTGGATCGCCTGGGGACCGGGCGTGCGCATCGGCCACCGCATCGCCGCCCCGATCAGCACCGTCGACACCGCGGCGACGGCGCTGTGGGCGCTGGGGTATCCCAACCCGCCCGGCCTGCAGGGCCGCCCCGTCCTGGAGGCCTTCGAATCGGCCGGTATCCCCGCGGTCGTCGCTGCGCCCGAGCCCATCCCGACCACGGCCGCGGTCACGCGCTAGAATTTTCGGATGGGCGGCTCGCCCGGCGTCATCGAGGGGGGGCCCTTGGGAAGGGTCCGCCGCACGCGCGACAGGTTGAGATCGGTCTCGTTGATCTTGCGGACCATCACCGGGACGCGCGTGCCGGAACGCAACGAACGGCGCTGCGGGGGATCGCGGCCCGATTCAGAGGGGGCGGTGGGATCCAGACGGCGCGACAGGCGGCCCACCACCTCGACGATGTCGCCGGGGGCGATGTTGATCTCGGCGCCGAGGACCTCGCGATCGTCGAGGCGCAGGCGGGTCAGGAAGGGGTGATCCAGCTCCAGCAGCGTGGTGCTGTGGAACTGCACGCGCTGGTCGGCTGGAAATCGATCCAGCAGCATGCCGCCCAGCACCTCGACCCAGATCGGCTCGTCGGTGCCGTCGTCCAGCAGAAAATCCAGCGCGGCCTCGTGGAAGAAATCGCTGCTGATGAAGGCGCCCTTGCGAAAGCGCGCCAGTGACCAGACCGTCGGCCGGCCGCTGAGCGCAGAGGCCGCCGTCCGCCGCGCCACCACCACCCCGCGCACGGCCACGGCGTGGCGATCGGCGATCCCGCGCAGCTCGGAGATCTGATAGCGACGCCGGCTGACGATCAGGCGATGCAGGCGATTGGCCAGGCGCACGCCCAGGGGCCCCGACATCGCCGAAAGGACGGTGGCCGCCGAGGCCACCGCCACCGCCACGCCCAGCTCGTCGCCGGCCATGGCCAGCACGCCCCACGCCGCCAGGCCAGCCGCGGCCGCCGATGTCGACGCGGTGGCCAGGCGCACGCCGCGGGGGAAGGAAATCCAGCGCGCGATCGCCCCACCCGTCCGGCGCATGGCCACCGGCTCGCCCTAGCCTGCCGAGCCGCCGCGGGTGAACACGTCCAGGCTGCGCGCCACGAGGGCGTTCAGTCGCCGGCCGATGCGCGACCACCAACCCGGCGGCGTCGCGGGCGAGAGGCTGTTTGGACGCTGGCCGCTGGGACCGTCCCAGTCAGCCAGCTCATCGCGCTCGGGAACCACCAGATCGTCCACGAGACACCCAGCGCAGATTGTCACACGTCGTTTCGCGATTTGCATGCGGGTAAGTCTGCAGGAGGGGCGAGAGTCCGGGCAAGACGGCGGCAAGAAGACGGCGGCAAGAGGCAGGGAAGTTCCAGTGCCTTCGCATATTTTGGGATACAATTGAGCCCCCTCATGGTGGAAAGCGACGGTCCCGCGCAGCCAGTAGATGCGCTCCGGAACGCCGCGCGCGGCGGCCAGGAACGTTTCCTGGTGGGGCTGTCCGATGCCACCGAGCGCCGCCGCTTCGCCGCCGCGCTGAGCACGGAAGGCTTTGTGCTGGAGGTCGCCACCAACGAACAGGCCATCACCCGCCTGGCCGATGAATCGTTCGATCTGGCCATCATGGACCTGGACGATCCCGGGGCGACGCAGGATCTCCTGGCGGCCTCGCGCGAGCTGCGGCCGTTCAGCGACATCGTGCTGATCGCCGCCAGCGATCCGCAACGCTGCGGCGACGCCTTCGGGCGCGAGACGGCCGCCATCTTGCCGCGCGCGCTGCCCGAGGTCGAGGCGCTGCTGCGGGCGCACGTCAAGCGGCTGGCCGGGTTTCGCCGCGCCCGCACCCGGGGCCTGCTGATCATGAATGCCTTCGCCGGCCACCGCGAGGACCTGCAGGCCTCCGACCCGGCGCTGGCCGCCGAGCTGGAGACCATGCTGACCCAGGCTCGCCAGGATCCGTCGATCGCCGTGCTGGGCGACGACGAGCTGAAGGCCGCGGCCGGCGTCCGCGCGGCGACGGTCAATCCCGATGCGGTGGTGGTCGGTCTGGACGGCCGCCAGATGCTGGACGCGCGCCTGGCCGACGCCCGCAGCCGGGCCACCGGGGCAGCCGTGGTCATCGTCGACAGCGCCCCGTCGCCTGAGCGGCTGCGCGACGCGCTGTACGGCGGCGTGCGCGCCTACCTGCCGCGGACCTCGCTGAATCTCCTGGGCCGGGTGGTCGCGTCGGTGGCCAAGCGTCGCCAGGGGGAGGCCATCGGCGTCAAGCTGATCGAGCTTCTGGCCAAGGTCGGCGTGCTGACCAGCCAGGACACCGAACGGACGCCCACCCCGCATCGCGACGTCGACGTCCGGCTGATCGCCGACGCCAGCTCGCCCCGGGCGCGGACGCCGGTGATCCCGACCGGTCACGAGGTGCTGGTGGTCGACGACGAGGCGGTGGTGCTGACCGTCTTGCGCGAGGCGCTGCGGCGGGGAGGATTTCGCGTCACCACGGCGGCGTCGGCCGAAGAGGCCATCGACCTCATGCAGAAGCGCCGCTTTGATCTGGTGCTGACCGACAAGAACCTACCCGGCGCGTCCGGGCTGGAGGTGCTCCGGCAGGCGCGCCTGCTGTCCCCGGCGCCGGCCATCGTGCTCATCACCGGGTACAGCTCGTACGACACGGCGGTCGAGGCGCTGGACATCGGTGCGCACGACTACATTGAAAAGCCGATTCGTGACGTCGACGACCTGCGCTTCCGGATTCGCCGCGCGCTGTCCCGCCGCGACGAGCAGCTGGCCCGCCCGCGCCTGAACCGGAGCAACGGCGGCGTCGGTCGCCTGCTTCTGGTCGAGGTGGAGGGCTCGCGGCGACAGCTGATCGCCGATTACCTGGGCAAGACGTACCAGGTGACCGCCGCCAAGGACGGCGACGAAGCGCTGGAGCTGATCAAACGCCAGCAATACGACCTGGTCCTGGCCGATCGCCACCTGTCGGGCGCGTCGGGCCTGCGGGTCATCGAGCACGCCCAGCGTCTGCTGCCTCACTGTGCGTCGGTGCTGTACACGGCGTATCCATCGTACGAATCGGTCAAGGAGGCGTTCGCCACCGGGGTCGACGCGTACCTGGTCAGGCCCAGTGACGATCTCAAAAAATTAGGCGACAAAGTCGCAGAAGCGCTCGGTGGTCGCGGGGGAATCCTGTTAGGGTGATGCCGTCCGCACCTCGTTGCGGCGACCAAGGTCTATGAGAATAGCCTTCACCCACAATCTCCGTCTCACCGACAGCGAAGAAGAGGCCGAGTTCGATTCTGCCGACACCGTCAACGGCATCGCCGAGGGGCTGCGGGCGGGCGGACACGAGGTGGAAAAGATCGAGGTGACTGGCCCGGCCTCGCGCCTGGCCGCGCGCATCGAATCGTACGGACCTGATCTGATCTTCAACACCGCCGAGGGACGGCGCGGGCGGGCGCGCGAAGCGTTTTACCCGGCGCTGTTCGAGGAGCTGGGCTTTCCGTACACCGGGTCGGACGCCTATGTCCTGATGGTCACGCTGGACAAGTGGCTGACCAAGCTGGTGCTGGGCGGACGGCAGGGGATCGACACCCCCCGCGGCCGGCTGCTGACCCCCGACGATCTGCGCCGCATCAAGGACCCCGGCACGCTGGGCCTGGCCCTGCCGGTGATCGTCAAGCCGAACTATGAAGGGTCGTCGAAGGGGATCGGCGACGACGCGGTGGTGCGCGACGCGCGCACGCTGGCCGAGATGTTGCCGCGGGCGCTGCGCGCCTATCCCAACGGCGTGCTGGTCGAGGAATTCGTGGCCGGCACCGACGTCACCGTCCCCTTTCTGGAGGGGCGCGGCGACGACGGCGTGTTGCTGCCGGTGGACTACGTCGTCGATCCGGGCGCCCGCAGCCGGTTCAACATCTACGACTATCGCCTCAAGTCGGCCGATTCCAGCAAGGTGGCGGTGCGCTGCCCGCCCGACCTGCCGCGCGACGTGGTCTCGCGGCTGCGCGCCATTTCAAAGACGGCCGTGCGGGCCATCGGGATGCGCGACGTCGGGCGCATCGACTTTCGTCTGGGCGAGGACGGGCGCATCTATCTGCTGGAGGTCAACGCCCTGCCCTCGCTGGAGCGCGGGGCCAGCCTGTTCGGCGCGGCGGCGCGCGAGGGGCTGGATCACGCCGAGACGCTGGCGGTGATCGTCGAGAGCGCCGCCCGGCGCCAGGGGCTGGTCATCAAGCCGGGCGCGCGGCGCCGGCGGCCCGCCGAGCCGCTGCGCATCGGGTTCACCTTCAACGTCAAGCGGGTCGACACCAAGGGCGGCAACGATTCGGAGGCGGAGTACGACGCGCCCGAGACCATCGACGCCATTCGCGACGCGCTGGAGAGCTACGGCCACCAGGTGCTGCCCTTCGAGGCCACCGCCGAGCTGCCGCGACAGTTGATGGAGACGAAGGTCGACCTGGTGTTCAACATCGCCGAGGGCGTGGAGGGCCGCAACCGCGAGGCCGCCGTGCCGGCGCTGTGCGAGCTGCTGGGGATCCCGTACACCGGCTCGGACGCCGCGACGCTGTCGATCGCCCTGGACAAGGCGCTGTCCAAGCGCGTGCTGATGCAGCACGGAATCCTCACCGCCGAGTTCCAGGTGATGGAGACCGGCCGTGAACGGCTGTCGCCCAAGCTGAAGTTTCCGCTGATCATCAAGCCGAACCAGGAAGGCTCGTCCAAGGGGGTCAGCGCGTCGGCGTCGGTCGTCGACGACGACGCCGCCCTGCGCGCGATGGTGCGCGAGCTGATCGAACGGTACCGACAACCGGCGTTGATCGAGGTGTACATCCCCGGGCGCGAGTTCACCGTGGGTTTGCTGGGCGATCGCCGGCCGCGCGTCTTGCCGCCCATGGAGATCTTATTCAAGGACAAGAGCAACCCGCGGCCGGTCTATGACTTCCAGATCAAGCAAGAGTGGGAAAAGCACGTCAGCTATCAGTGCCCCGCGGATCTCACGCCGGCCGAGCTGAAGGCAGTCGAGCGGGTGGCCCGGGAGACCTTCGCGGCCCTGGACTGCCGGGACGTCTCGCGCGTCGACCTGCGCATGACGCCCAAGGGAGAGCTGTACGTCATCGAGGTCAACCCGCTGCCCGGGCTGACGCCGGGCTATTCGGATCTCTGCTTGATCGCCACGGCGGCGGGGATCGATTACCGCACCCTGATCGGGGAGATCCTGGACGGCGGGCTGAAGCGCCTGCGCGAGAAGCGGCGCGAGGCCCGGGCGGCCGAGGGTCGGGCCAGCTTCGCCGTCGCGGCGGCCGGCAACGGCACCGGAAATGGCAACGGCAACGGCAGCGGCAACGGCAACGGCGCGGGAAATGGCAATGGCAACGGCAGCACCACGGCAGGTGCGAACGCCACCGGCGCCGCCGTCAGCACCGAGGCCAGGGAACCGGACAAGGCGTCGGGTCCCCCACCCCCGCCCGTCATCGTCCCGTCAACAGAATGAGACAGCGGCTGCGTGACCTGGGATTCGCGGTCGGGAGATTCCCCGTCGGTCCCCTCAACGCCATCACCGACGTGGGCGGGGTCCGGGTCGGGCACACCACGCTGATCGCCGGCGATGGGCCGCTGGAGGTGGGCGAAGGCCCCGTGCGCACCGGCGTCACCGCGATCATTCCCGCCGAGGCGGTCTACGACAACCGGGTGGTGGGCGGCAGCTTTGTCCTCAACGGCGCCGGCGAGGTCTCGGGATTGACCCAGGTGGCGGAGTGGGGATTTCTGGAGACGCCCATCCTGCTGACCAACACGCTGGCCGTGGGCAAGGTGTCCGACGCCGCCGTGAAGTGGCTGACCCGTCGGTTCCCGAAGATCGGCAACGACGAGGACGTCATCATCCCCATCGTGGGCGAGTGCGACGACTCATGGCTGAACGACGCCGTCGGCCGCCACGTCCGCTCCGAGCACGTCTATCGGGCCGTCGAGCAGGCCAGCAGCGGACCGGTGGCCGAGGGTTCCGTCGGCGCCGGCACCGGCCTCATCACCTGCGACTTCAAGGCGGGGATCGGGACCAGCTCGCGGAAGGTGGCGATCGAAGGGGCGACGTACGTCGTCGGCATCTTGGTGCAGTCGAACTTCGGCGTGATGCGCTCCCTGCG
>DATLVT010000803.1:0-3922 GCA_035577105.1 Polyangia bacterium | reverse complement strand
GCGGCGTGGTGGTCGATGCGCACGGCCGCTCCAGCGTCAAGAATCTGTACGCGGTCGGTGAAGTGTCGATGACCGGTTTACACGGCGCTTGCCGGCTGGCCTCGAACTCGTTGCTGGAGGCGATGGTGTACGCCGCGCGCGCCGCTGACGACATCAAGGACGCGGCGGCCAACCGGCCCGCGCAGGTGGGGCCGTGGTACTCGGGCGAGGCCGGCTCGTCCGACGAGGCGGTGGTTGTCAGCCACAACTGGGACGAGATTCGCCGCCTGATGTGGAACTACGTCGGCATCGTGCGCTCTGATCGGCGCCTCGAGCGCGCGTCGCGCCGGATCGAGCTGATCCGGTCAGAGATCCGCGAGTACTACTGGAACGTGACGGTGAACGGCGATCTGATCGAGCTGCGCAACATCGCCCTGGTCGCCGACCTCATCATCGAGTGCGCCCGCCGCCGCACCGAAAGTCGGGGGTTGCACTATAACCTCGACCACTTGGAGCACGATCCAAGGCTGGCCCGCGACACCGTGCTGGCCCGCGGCGACGGCCCGATCGTATGATCTGGAACCCTCAGACGGGTTCCAGACCTCCCGCGATGGAACTTCGGCGGCAAAGCCGCCTGCGTTCCGACGCGGCTCCTCTGGAACCCTCAGACGGGTTCCAGACCTCCCGCGATGAGCTCCGGCCGGCGGAGCCGGCCTACGCTCCACGCACCAGGACCCGCCAATTGCGCTATTGTTAGACGGTCGATGTTGGATGGCGAAGAGATCGCGCGGCTGGTTCGTCAGGCCCAGGCAGGCGATGTTCGCGCCTTCGAGGAGCTGATCAGCGCTCACATCCCACAGGTGCGTCGTTTCGCGCAAGCGTTCGCCCACGACGAGGGCGACGCCGCCGATCTGGCGCAGGACGCGCTGGTCAAGGTCTACCGATCGATCTGCAGCTACCGGTTTCAGTCGGCGTTTTCTACGTGGTTGTACGCGATCATTCGCAACGTGTTTCTGGACAACGCGCGCAGCCGGGCCGGCAAGGAACGAGCCCTGGAGTTGCCGTTCGATATCAAGCACATCGATGCCACCCGTCCGTCGGAGGCGGAGGACATGGCCCGCGCCGACGTGCAGATCGAGCGGCACCAGGAGCGGCACCGGGTGTGGACGGCGCTGGGCCAGGTTCAGGCAGAATTTCGGACGACGCTGGTGCTTTTCGACATCGAGGGACTCACCTACGAGGAGGTCGCCGCCATCGAGTCTGTGCCTCTGGGCACGGTGAAATCTCGACTGTCGCGCGGGCGCGAGCAGCTTCGCCGCCTGCTGGCCGCCGCCACAGCGGCCGAATCAGCAAAGGACAGCGAAGGACAGAGCGCGGATGGGAACATCGACAACGATCTGCTCGTCTCTCAACTTAAGACACGGAAGCAGTCGCGATGAACCGCCAAGAGCACACTCCCTCCGACATTGACGCAGACGACGTGCGTCGGATGCTGCGCGACCTGCGGGTGACTCAACCTGACGGGGGGTTCCGGGAGTCGCTCCATCGCCGATTGCTCGCCGAGCCCGAACCAAAAGCAAGTGGCATTTTGTCGGCGATCCGCGCCGCCTTCGCGCGCTGGCCCGGGCTGCTGTGGCCGGCCACCGGGGTGGCCAGCGGCGCCTTCGCCTTCGCCCTGCTGGTGGTGTTGCGCGGACCGGCGCCCGCCCCTTCGCTGCCGGTGGCGCAGCCGAACGCAGCCGCGCTGGCGAACGGAACCGCGCTGGCGGAGATCGTCCACCGCGTGCCCGCGGACAAGACGGCCGTCATCCGCATCAACTTTGCGACCGACCTGGCGATGGACGACGTGAACTTTGAGATCACGTTGCCCGAAGGTCTGTCCTTCTGGAGCCGTGGTGAAAAGCTGGCCATGCGGTCCTTCCGCTGGCAGGGCCAGCTGTTGCAGGGAGACAATCCGATCCCGATCGCGGTGCGCGGCGACCGGCCGGGGCGATACCGGGTGCGGGCCGGGGCCGAGGCGGGCGGGACCCGCATCGAGCATGACGTGGTGTTGGAGGTGGAGGGGGCATGATGCGCAAGCGGACAGACAAGGGAGGTCGCGCCACGGGACGCAGGTTGATCATCGGCGCGTTTCTGGCTGGAGGGCTGTTCGCGACGGCCGGTCAGGCGGCCGCCCAGGGCAGCGGCAGCACCGCCGCGACCGAGGGTCGCCGGGAGCGGCCGCCCATCCGGGCCAGCGCCACGGTCGAGGTCATCGATCCGGCCCGCGGCGTGGACGAGATCATCAGCCGCGTGCGCGACCAGAAGAATCGCCGTGGCGACAGCGCCAAGGAGCGCACCAAGGAAGAGACCAGCCGGAGCGACGACGACGACAAAGGCCGTCGCGGCGCCAACGCCAGCGGCGCCGATCGCGATCGCGACCCTCCACCCGCGGATAAAAACGATCGACCAAGCTATCGTCCTGATCGCGATCGCCGCGATCCCCGACGGCAAGACGGCGAAGCGCGCCAGTCGCTGCCCCGCGATCGACGACAGACCACCTCCCGCCACTAGGCGCGGCGGGAATCAAAAGGATTCTTTGAGGGTCCTCTTTCGGTGGCCTCGCTAGTAGACTGCAGCGCGATTTGTTGTTGTTGTGTCCGCGCGGTGTGCGCAGCCTAATCGTCTCATCGATGATCTTCTTGGCCTCGGCGGCGCCCGCGGCGCCAGCGGTCCTTCCCGTGACCGTGGCCGAGGCGCGCGCCGCGCTGGACGCCGGACACGTCGAGCAGGCGGCGCGCATCGCCGAGCGCGCCGTCATCGCCGATCCCGAGAACGGCGACGCCCACCTGGTGCTAGGACTGGCGCGATTCCGAGCAAAGCGGTACGGCGAGGCGGTCGACGCGTTCGAGGCAGCCGCTCACGCCGCCCGCCCGGTGGCCGCGCCGGTGGCGGCGTTCAACAAAGGTTCGGCGCTGTACCGCGCCGGCCAGTTCGAGGCCGCCGAGACCGCGTTTCTGGCGGCGGCCGTCGACAAGAAGCTGGCGGTCCTGGCCACGCTGAACGCGGCGTCGGCCGCCCTGAACGGCGAGGCCGTCGATCGCGCCAAGGAGCTGCTGGCCGAGGCGGAGCAACTGCCGCGCGCCAACGAGATCAGCTCGGCGCTGGACGATCTGCGAGAACAGATCGCCGAGGAAGAGGATCGCCTGGCCGAGGCCCGCGTGCGGCGCTTGCGCGCCGAGGCCCACCAGGCCCTCAGCCAGGGGAACTTTCGCAAGGCCATCACCGGGTACGGCGGTGCGCTGCTGGAGGCCCGGCGTCTGCGGCGATCGAACGCCGAGCTGGGCGAGCTGACGTACGGGCTGGGCGTGGCGCAGTACCGCGCCGGTCACTTCGAGGACGCGCGCCGCACCTTCGACACGGCCGCGCAGCTGGCCCCCGGCGAGGGCGAGTTTCACATGATGGCGGCGATGTCTGCGGCCCGCCTGGACGAGAACGCCGCTGCCCGGCGCAGCTTTGAAGAGGCCCTCCGCCGCGGGATCAGCCCGGAGAACTCCGAACTGGTGCGCGGGTACCTGGCGGCGCTGGTGCCGGGCCTCGCCACGCGCGGCAGCGGCGTCAACATCAGCGCGGCCGTCGCCACCGGCTATGACAGCAACGTCGCCCAATCGGGCGTCGGGCGCACCGAGACCATCGCCAACACCGGGTCCAGCGGCTTCGCCGAGGCCGCCTTTGACCTTGCCTGGCGATTCCCGGTGGGGGGACCCGGCTATGCCGAGCTGGCCTACAACTTTGACCAGACGGCGTTCTTTGACCGGACGCTGGACGCCTTCAGCTTGCAACAGCACACCGCCGAGCTGACCGGCGAGGTGCGCCTGGCGCCCTGGATGCGCCTGTCGTTGCTGGGCGGCAGCGATCTGCTCTTCGCCGGCATCGCCGGCTTTGCGCCCTTCCAGGTGGGGGC
>DATLVT010000802.1:0-12849 GCA_035577105.1 Polyangia bacterium | reverse complement strand
GAGGCGAATCGCTTGTTCCAAAAACCCATTTATGGGCGGTGGCGGATGAACAGTTCGTGGGGCGTATCTCCATTCACCATGAATTGAATGAGGCCCTTCGCGTCGAGGGTGGGCACATCGGCTACGATACCGTTCCGTCCTTCCGACACCTCGGAGTTGCGACGGAGATGCTGCGTCAGGCCTTGCCGGTGGCTCGCGCGCTCGGGCTGACTGCCGTGCTCCTCACGTGTGACGACACGAACGTGGGCTCGATCCGTGTCATCGAAAGAAACGGAGGCTTGTTGCGGGAGACAAACGTCCTCGATACCAACAGACCTCCGAAGCGTTACTACTGGATCGCGCTCTGATAACAGAGTCACCCGGTTCTGGGTCGGGGCAGCTGGCGCCGTACATCTGGCAAGAGGCGGCCTCATCCCCGTCAGTGGGCCATCTTGGCCAGTCCGGCCTGGAAGTCCTGCGGGTTCATGACCGGGGTGAAGGTGATCGTGGCGTTCAATCCCTGAAAGAACGGTTCGCCGATGGCGGGGATGTCGCTGTTCTCCTTGACGTCAATGAAAAGCAGGATGGTGCGGCCCTGGTCTGAAGGGAAGAAGTAGGCGGCTTCGGGGCGCAGCGTCTCGAACATGGTCTGCATGATCGGTTTGACGCTGCCGTCATTGACGGCTCTGTTGGCGGCCTCGATCGGAATTGTCATCTTCATCATCATGCGCATGGTCAGCTCCTCCGTCGGTGATCAAGGCGCCGAGACATTCAGCGCCGGTGTGTCAACCACGCTACGGAAACGCCGCCGGCGGCGCATCGGCAAGATTGCCTAGAGCCGCATTGTCCTCGGGCGGCTGGCGCTAGAGCAGGCCCTGCTCCATGGCGAACAGCGCGGCCGCGCCGCGCGTGGTGACGTTCAGCTTGGCGAAGATGCTCTGGTTGTGGTGGTGCACGGTGCGGTGCGAGATGCCCAGGGCGCCGGCGATCTCCTTGTCGACCTGGCCGCGGGCCATCAGGCGCAGCACCTGGGACTCGCGCTCGGTGAGGCCGCGGGGAGCGGCGGCGCGCACGCTGGCGGCGCCGGCGGCATCCAGCACGGCGTTGACGGCGGCGCGATCGAGGCGGCCGGCGGTCGCCTCCTCGACGGCGATGGCGGCGGCGCGCTCGGGCGAATGGGCCGGGCGGTGGGGGCGCGGCTCGCACAGCGACTGCACCAGATCCGCGGCGGCCAGGATCCGCGCGGCGCCCGACGGTGCGCTGCCGCGCGGATACCCGCCGCCGTCCATGCGCTCGTGATCGGCGGCGGCCAGTTTTCCGATGGCGGCGAACGGCGTGGCAGCGCACAGCACGCGCTCCGTGAACTGGGGGTGAGCGCGAACCTTCTCCCACTCCCCGGCGTCCAGCGGCCCGGGCTTGTCCCAGATCGCGTTCGACACGCTCACCCGCCCGACGTCGTGCAGCCAGCCGGCCAGCTCGACCGACGCAACCTGGGCGGCCGGCAGCCCCATCGCCTGCGCGGCGGCGCGGGCCAGCGCCGCGACCTTGCGCGAATGCCCCAGCGTGAAGGTCGATTTGAGATCGGCGAAGTCAGCCAGGACCAGCGCCACCGCCCGCAGATCATCGGCCGTGCGGTGCGGAGCCGGCTCGCCGTCCAGAAGCGCCGCCAGCGGCGCGTCTCGTCGGGCCGGCGCCAGGATCTCCTCGCGGGCGCCGCCCAGCGCGCGCACCACCGCCGGATCGAACTGGCCACCGGCGCGCCGCTTCAGCGTGTCCAGCGCCAGCGCCTCGCCGCCCGGCAACGGCACGAACATCGCCATCCACTCGGCGACGGCCAGCACCCCGGACAGCGGCGACAGCGCTTCACCACGGCGGCGCTGGGGGAAACCTTTGCCGTCGAAGCGCTCGTAGGCTTCGTCCAGGGCACGCACCGCCGCCTCGCTGAGGCCGAGGCGCCGGCCCAGCAGTCCGGAGACCTCACAACGGGCGGCGAAGATGCGCGGAACCGCCGCCGGCGCGCGCACCATGAACGCCGCCACCGTGCGCGCGCGCTGCAGAGGTGAGCGACCCTTGGCGAAACCACGGCTGGCCCCCGCCAGCATCTGTACCGGAGAGGCCCCGTCGACCGGCGCCAGTGAAGCGCGAAGCTCCTGTTCGTCGCCCATGAGGCGCGTCTCCTCGTGCGCGGTGGCGCTGCACCCGAGGTGCCGCACCAGCCCGGCGAACAGAAGATCCGACCGGGAGGTGGGCGCGAAGCCGAGCGCGCGCCCCAGGCCAAGCGCGATCAGCGCCGTGCGTTGCGCCGTCTCCGGCGGCAGGGCGGCACCCGCGTCGGAGGCAGCGGCCAGCGGGCAAAGCAGCTCGGCGAGGCGCACGCCGGCATGCTACCTCAACGCGCTTTTCAACAGCGCCGCCGCCGCCTGGACCGCCTCGGATCGCTGGCCTGCAGGTGAACCAGGGCCAGCGCCCAGGCCCGCCGATGACCGGGGCGCCGGCACGGACGTTCTGTTCAAGGGTTGGTCGGCTACTTCATGTTGAGGGCGATCAAGATGGACAGGCCGACCAGAATGGCCACGGCCGTCATCAATCCGCCCCTGGTCTTGGAGGGATTCTCGGACATTTGCTCACGCTCCTGAATGCAGTCACAAAAAAGAACGCACACCGCCGGCGCAGCCCGGGATCTGGTCCCGGCGACGCGGCGGCGCGCACCTGGATTGCGGCGCTCAGACGGCGGGCGGGCCGCGCGGGCAGCGGGCCGCGGGACGAAGAAGAAAATCCGGCGCCTGCCGACGCCCGCGCGCGGTTGGGAACGCCGCCGACCAGATCCGAGCCGTCTCGGCGAAGGCGGCGGCGGGGTCAGTCCGTTTGGAGAAGGGAGACTTGGCGGGGTGCTGGCGCTGTTCGCGCAACGCCGGCTTGGTGAGGTCAAGCTGGGCGCCGCGAACGAACGGTTGATCGCTGCCGCTCGGGTCATGGACGGAAAAGAAGCGTCCGTCCCGCGGCGCCTGTTCGGCGGCGGCCGCGACGGGCACGGTCCTCGCCACGACGGCCAGCGCCGCCAGCGCGGCGATGCTCAAGAACCGTCGGGACCGCGTGAACAACAACAGGCGCTGAGCTTAGCATGCGTTGCGGGCTGCAAAACCCGCCCCGTTGGCCCGGACCGACTGCGGGTCGGTCTTGTCTCCTCGAACAAAAAAGGCGCCCCCGAGGAACGGTCTTGTTCCTCCGGGGCGCCCGCTTGCGTTCTGGGCGGGTTACTTCTGGGCGTGCGCAACCGGCGGCATTAGCCCCAGCTCCATCGCCAGCTGCATGCTGTTCAAGAAGGGCCACAGCTCGACGGCCTTGCCGTCCTTCCAGCGGACGAACTCGATGAAATCGAGGCTGAACGACTTGCCGGTCTTCTTCAGGCCCATGGCCGGCGCGTCGCCGTCGTTCTTCCCGACCAGCTGGCCGATGGCCACCGTGTAGTCACCGGCGGCAAACAGGATCGGCGTGGCGCACTTGACGTTGGACGACATCTGCCACAAGGCGGCGGTGTGGTCCATCTCGGCCGCCACGCCCGTGATGTCGGCGGGTGAGGTCTGGTCGTGGTCGACGATGTCGGGGGAGGCTGTCTCGGCCAGCTTCTTGTCGTGGCGGTTGAACAGGGCGTAGGCCTTCTTGGCGGCGGCCAGGTTGCTCTTTTCGACGGCGCTGCCCGTCGCCACCACCACCGGACCTCCCGCGATGGCGGTGGGCATCTTGTCGATCGCCGCGCGCGCCGGATTCTTGGACAGACCCAGCTGGGCCATGAACGTGGCGCCGTCTTGAATGAACCACTCCTTGCTGGCGATGGCGCCGGGACCGGATTCGATGCTGTGGGCGACCACCTGTCCAAGGCGTTTGTTCGTGGGCGGAATGTCTCCGGCGGGGCTGGCCAGCGGGCCGGTGTGCGTCCCGTGCATGAGCGCGATGGTGGCGGCGTTACGACCGCTCACCACCAGCAGTTGCAGCTCGCCGATCACGTCGGGCAGGGCGGCGCGAAAAGTCTTGGCGTGCTTGTCGACGATGGCCTTCCCGCCTTTGGCCGGCAGCATGCCCGGCGCCACGGAGGGGGTGCCGGGGCCATAGCACTTGAGGAATTCGTCCCAGTTGGCTTCGTTGAAATTCTGCCAGCACTGGCTGTATCTGTCGGCCAGGGCCTTTCCGGTCAGGGTCCCTTCGGCCGATGCCTGGCCGCCGGCGCCGACCAGCACACCCAGGGTGGCGAAGGCGGCGACGCGGGGCAGAAGGTAACTCGTGATCACTTTGGTCATGTTGGATCTCCCGATGATTGGTCAGCGTGCGCCCTTGATACGACTCGCAGCTGGCGGCGGATCAGTCTTTTTGGCCCTGCTCCCGGTCGAGCCTGGGGCGTGAGATCCCCAGCTTGCGCATCCGTCCCTGCAACGTCGTTCGGCTGAGGCCCAGACGCGCCGCCGCGCCGCCGCGGCCCGCCACCACCCAGCGGGCCTGCTCCAGGGCGCGCAGGATAAAGGTGCGCTCTGCGTCGGCCAGTGTCTGCGGCGTGCCGCTGGCGCCTCCTTCCGGCGCGGTGGACCGGGCCGGGCCTGGCGACGGGGCAGTCTGCATCACCACGGCGTCCAGCGCGCCCGCCGGAACGACCAGCTCCGGTCCCGGCGACAAGATCACCGAACGCTCGATGACGTTCTCCAGCTCGCGCACGTTGCCCGGCCAGTCGTAACGAGACAATGATTCCAGCGTCGTCGTCGGCACCATGGTGATCGACTTTTTCATGCGCCGCGCGCAGCGATCGACGAAATGTCGAACCAGCGGGGGAATGTCCTCGCGGCGCTCGCGCAGCGTGGGCACAACGATGGGAAAAACGTTCAGCCGGTAGAACAGATCGTTGCGAAAGGTCCGGCTGGCCACCATCTCGTCCAGCCTGCGATTGGTCGCGGCGATGACCCGCACGTTGACCTTGATGGTTCGCGAACCGCCCAATCGTTCGAACTCCCGCTCCTGCAGGACGCGCAGCAGCTTTGGCTGGACGTCCAGCGGGATCTCGCCGATCTCGTCCAGGAACAACGTCCCGCCGTCAGCCAGCTCGAAGCGCCCGATCTTCTGCGAGACCGCTCCCGTGAACGACCCTCGCTCGTGGCCGAACAGCTCGCTTTCGATGAGGCCGGTGGGAATGGCCGCGCAATTCAGCCTGACGAACGTGGCGGCGTGGCGCTGGCTCTTCTGATGAACCGCCCGCGCCACCAGCTCCTTGCCCGTCCCGGTCTCGCCATGGATCAGCACCGTGGAATCGGTGGCCGCCACCGACTGCACCAGCGACAGAACGCGGCGCATGGCGGCGCTGCTGCCGACGATCTCGCCCAGGCCGGCGCTGAGCTCGTTTTCGAAATAGACCTTCTCTTTCGACAGCCGATCCCGCAGCTCGTCGATCTTGCGATAAGCCATGGCATTGTCGACGGCCGGGGCGATGGCGTGGGCGATCTGGCGCAGGAACTGGACCGCCTCGGCGTCGAAGCCCCGATCGCGCACGCAGGCCGAGACCAGCGTCCCCAGGCGACGATCCCGCGATGTCAGGGGCACGATGCAGCAGGAATAGGTGGCCGGGATGTGCTTCATGGCGTCAGCGGCCCAGGGGCGGGAGATGACCGCCTCGTACTCGGCCCGGCTATTCACCACGCTCGGCTCGCCGGTCAAGAACGCCTGCCCCGACTGCGAACCCTCCAGCGGGATCAGCGTGCCGTTGTACTTGCTGACGTCAGGGATCAGCCCCGGCGTGGCGTACAGCGAGTGCTGGCGCAGGCCCTGCTCGCTCGGCTCGTAAAGGAACAGGCTGGTGTAATCCCAGCGCCAGCGGCTGGTCTGAAAACATTTCGCGACCTGCCCGATCAACTCGTTGAGATCCAGGGACGCGGCCGCCTGGCTGATGCGAAGGACCATGGCCAGCTGGTCGCGCTCGCGGACAAGCGGGTCACGCGGGCCTGCCACGACCCGGTCGGCGGGGACGTGGTGCTCCTCCGCGGTGTGGTCGGTCTCGGTTTCCCAGTCGAACCCTGTCATCCCATCCTCCGTCGTGGCCCGTCAGAGACGGCCGTTCCCCTGCCCGCTGATGGGCAGCGCCGCTTGCTTGGCGGCACCCTGCCCACGTATGGGCGGCCATTATACGGACAAATGGCGAAGGGCCCAGCCGACCGGCGCCGTCAGCCTCGGCGTCACCGATCGGCCCGGCAACGGGCCACCGGACCAGGCGATCCGATCTACAGGCTCGACTGTTCGTGGCTGGCGACCGCCCGCGCCACCAAGGTCACCAGGTCTCGCGGATTGAACGGTTTGCGGAGGTAGTCGATCGCGCCGGAGGAAAACGAGTCCAGCATGTCCTGGCTGTCGGCGCGCGCGCTCATCATGATGGGCACCAGGGTTGGCTGGGCCTGGCGCATCCGCTGAACAAGGGCGTGGCCGCTCAATCCCGGCAGGTGAATCTCCACGAGCGCGACGGCGGGCACGTGCTCGCTGGCGAGCGTGATCGCCTCAGCGGCGTCGGCGCTGACCAGGACATGGAAGCCCAGGCGTGTCAGCAAGCGTTCGATGCTGCCCAGCGACTGTCGATCGGTGTCCACGACCAGAATGCGGGGCCGATCATCTTTTCCGTTAGGCATCGGCGCGTTCCCGCTGCCCAGCAGCAAGAGCCAGGCCATGCCATGCCAGGCGATCCGATGCGGAAGAGCACGCTGCCGCTGACGACTAGCGTGACATCGTCGGGCCCGTCGGGCCGCTCGGGCCCGCCGGCGCGGGCGCGGCGATGTCGGGGGGAACGCTGCGCGGGTGATGGACGTCGAAGGCGGGCCGCTGATTGGGGTCGCAGTTGGGGCCGAAGCCGCTGGCGTTGAAGTGATAGCTCATGCGCCCGGCCATGCCGCGCGCCACGGCCTCGATCTCCACGTCGTGCTCGCCGGCGCGCGACGGCGAACAATAGGACAGCAGGTAATAGCGCCGCGACGACGCTTCGATGCGGGCGCCGATCTCGTCGAACCCTTTTTGAACGTCGGTCCGGTTCTGGGAGGCGAACGTCCCCGACCGGCCGATGCGCGACAGCTGCCCCTTGTCGACCTCCTGGCCCACGCCGATGACGTAGGTTTCGAAGCCGGCGCGGTCCAGCGTTCGATCGACGTCCTCCGGGCTGGCGCGGTGCGCGCGATCGGTGCCGTCGGTGAACACCACCAGCGTCCCGAAACGAAGCGGCACCGGCGCATGATCCATCTGCTGCGTCAGGATCCGCACCGCCTCGATCACCCCGCCGTTGAGGTTGGTGGAAGGATCGCGCGGACGTCGCCCGGCCAGCGTCCTGATGGCCGCCCCCACGTTGCCGCCAAACCCGACCAGCGGCGTCAGGTGCGGGCTGCCGTCAAAGGTGTACACGGCGACCTTCTGGTACGGCCCGACCCGATCGGCGAACGAAGACGCCGCCTGGATCAGGGCCGGCATGTCACCCGAATCGACGACGCTGCCGCTCATGTCGACCAGCAGCAGCGTGTAATGAATCGCCGCCACCTCGGGCTGCAAGATGGTCTGCTTGCTCTCCAGGATGGAGACCGGCTGGTGATCCTCGTAGATGTGAAAGTCCTGCGGCGTCAGCGTCGCCACCGGCTCACCCGCCTTGGTATCAACGGTGAAATAAACCGCCACGTTCGACGGCTTCCGAACCGACCCATCCACCAGCTGCAACCTCAACCCCGCACACCCCACGCCCATCACCGCCACAAACCCCACGATCATCAATGAGCGCATCGCCCCCCCATACCACAATCCGCTCGCCGTGATCAGCCGCCTCGCTTCGAGACCCGGCCGACAAGCCACTCCCCATTCGGATCGCAGGCGGGCTCTGCCCGCCGGAGACAGCGCATGCCAAACAGGATCTGCCCCCGGCTCTTGTCGCGTGGGGACGGCCCGCGGGAGGGGGCCTCAGGCTCCTTCCGCGCTCACATCGGGGTAGTGCTTGTTGGCGCATTCGAGGCAGAGAGCGTGTGTGAACGCGGCCTCGGTGTGTGCTTCGACGTAGGTCTCGAACTGCTGCCACTGGTCGCCCTTGTCGCGGATGCGATTGCAGTGCATGCAGATGGGCAACAGGCCGCGCAGCTGGCGCAACTCGCGGCGGGCCTTTTCCAGGTCGCGGGCCGCGTCTTTGAGGATCATGTTTCGCCACGAGCTGACGGCGACGGCCACCTGAACCGTGGCCGTGCCGACCACCAGCTCGATGCCGTTTTCCATCGAGGCGCTCCCGGCAAAGGCGATCGCGGCCAGCGCCAGGAGGACGGTGAACGCACCGTAAGCGAGGACCACGCGCGCGTTGACCAGCAGGGTGCCGACGCTGCCCAGGACCACGAAGACGCCAAGGACATAGGGCGTGGCGATCTGATTGCGCGCCACCAAGGAAAAGTAGTGCGCCGTGCCCAGGGCCACCGCCACGTATCCCATGCCGACCAGGTGACGCTTCAGCGCCCGGTGATAGGACGCCACCACCAGGGCGATGGAGAAGGCCAGGAAGACCAGGCGCTCGCCAACCGGGTCGACGGCGTCAGGCTGCAGCAGCTTGTGGATCCAGTGCCACGAGACATAGGTCGCGCCCCCCACCAGCAACAGCAGCCGCGACGAGGTACGCGCCGACACGCTGGCCTCCAGGGCGTGCGTGTGTCCGGGGAGGTTGGACGCCGATTCGTGGACGGAGATCGGCAGCGAATCGGCGGAGCGGGCGACAGCGGCCATTCGCCCTCTGATCGGCCGAACTTGCCCAGGCCTTGAGGCGGCGCAGGGGGGCAGCCCACCGTCGAAGCTTCCGCCTTTCTGGAGCCGTCAGACCAGCGTGTTGAGGATTGCTTCGTATGTAGGCTGAATTCGGGTCAGCAGGACGTCGAGGGGCGGCGTCTTGAGGCGCCGCGCGCACTCCTGGATCTGCCCGGCGTCGCGGGGGACACCAGTTGCGTCGGGGGCCGCCGTCAGCCGTTCCGCGGCCTGGGCGGCCACACATTCCAGTACGGCGTAAGGGTTCACGGGGTTCGTCAGTACATTGCCGTGGTGAACCCGCGCCAGCATCGACACGGTGGGGTCCACCGACCAGCGCGACAGGATGGCCGACCCGACGCTCTGGTGATTCTGGGCGATGAAGCCCAGACAGTCCTCCGCCCCCAGCCTGGTGACGGAGCCAGGCCCGTTGTTTCGTTCGGAGATCACCCACAGCAGGAAGGTCGCCCCCACGTCACAGAACAGCCCGGCCAGATAGGCCAGCTCGGGATCGGGGCGAGGTGCGCCTTGAGACTCCGCCAGCGCCCGCATCGCCACCGCCCTGGCCACCGAGAAATGCCAGATGGACTCTTGAATGGGCGCCAGCGCCGGATCGCGAATGGCGCACGCGCTGTGCGCGAAGACCGTCTCGACCAGGCTTTGAATCTGGCGCAGACCCATGCGGCTGACCGCCGTGCGAATGCTGGTGTTCTGCGCGCCGCGCGCGTAAGGCGTGGTGTTCGACACGCGAAGCAGCTGCGCGGTCAGACGTTGATCGCGTTCGATCAGCGCCGTCACGGTCTCCAGGCCGGTGTCGGGATCGGCCAGCAGGCGCCTCAGCTCGATCACCACCGTCGGCACGGGCGGGATCAGGATCTCGCCCTCCTGAATCCGGCGCAGGATCGACGCGAAGAGCGGATCGTTGCCGGCGATGACCATGGTGCTGGTGCTGCGAGGCGCTGCCTGTGTGGGCTGGGATGGTGACGGCGATGGCGGCGTCGGCGACGGCGACGGCAGGGCAGGCATCGTCGCGGTCGTCACCTTGGTGGGCGCCATTGCGTGTGCTGATGGGGCCAGCGTCTCGGCGCCGGCCTGCGGCTTTTTTTTCTCGAAGGCCTCGATGGCGCGTCCGGTGGCCGTTATCAGATCGGCGACGGTGAACGGTTTGGGCAGATAATCCGAGGCGCCGTTCCGGAGGGCGTCGATGATGTCCTCCGGGTCCTTCGACCCGCTGATCACCACGAAGGCGGCGTCAATTCCCTGGGCGCGGGCGCGCCGCATGATGGTGTGGCCGTCGATGCCGGGCATGTGCAGGTCGACCATGATGATCGCCGGGCGCAGCTCGGCGGCCAATTTCAGGGCCTGGCTGCCGTCGACGGCGGTGGCGGTCGTATAGCCGAAATTCGCCAGCGTCTTCTGAACAACTCGCCGGATCAGCTCGTCGTCGTCGACGACCAGGATCGTATAGCTCTTGGGCCCGCGCTCGATGTCCACGTCGACCTATCTCATGAGCGATGTCGGGGCCAGGCAGCCGGAGCAGTGGCAGGAAGGGGAGACAAGCCAGTTTTCACAATAGCATAAGGACGAATCCATTCGTCGGCAGGCGCCGGGCCAGGGTGTTCGCATGGTGTTTCTTCCAACCTCCATGAAGGAGTACGAACTGCTCCACGAGAAACCAGCAAGAAACGAACCATCCCTGAATTGCGAAGCGAAGGACGAGTGTCGTAGGGTCCCCAGTCTCGATGCGATGGTTGTTGTTTCTTCTTGTTGTCTCCTGCGCGTCCACGCCCGCGTTCACGTCGAGACGACTTGAGGACGGGTCGTATCAACTGCAGTGCGCCACGGAGCTGACGGTGTGTCTGGGCCGTGTCGAGGAGGTGTGCCAGGGAAGGCCCTACGACGTGGTCAGCGCCAGCGATCATCGGAAGCAGATCGACGTCAGCGTCGGGTCGTACCAACGGGAGGTCCGGTCCAGCGACGCCGTCATCCGCTGCGTGCGCAACAAATCGGCCTGGGGCGACTTCGGCGCCTCGTCTTCCGCGAAGGTGGCTGCGCAGGGCCCGGCGCGCGCGTGCGTTCCGGGCGCCACGCAAGTGTGCGTGGGACCGGGGGCCTGCTCCGGCGGTCAGGCCTGCTTGAACGACGGTTCGGGCTTCGGCGCATGCAACTGCGCGGCCGTGGGCGCGGCAGGCCGCCCCGCCGGCGACGGGGGCGTCGACTGATCCGGCTCAGTGCTCGAGAAAATACGCGCCGATGGTCTTCGAGATCAGCGCGTTGGCCGTGCCGGTCAGGTGCGGGCACAGCGTGAAGTCGGCGCAGGACTGAACCTCCCACTTGGGCGCCGGAAAGACGAAGTCGGGGAACATCGCGGCCAGCATGGCGATGGCTTCGTCCTGGGCCGGCTTGATGTACGAATCATTTGAACGGTTGGCGCCCACGCACTCCTTGTCTCCGGGGCCGCGTGTATACGTCATGACGTCGACGTGTTTCACCGTCGGGTACTTGGTCTTGATGTTGTCGAGGACGGCCAGGTACTTGGGCAGAAACTGTTCGACGGTGGTGTAGTCGTAATTGACGCCCATGAAGACGATCCGCTCCGGCTTGTCGGCGTTCTGCGTGCAGGCCGATTCGGTGGCCAGCGACCAGACGGCGTTCGCCGGGTCGGCCCACTTTTCGATGTGGGCGCTGTCCTGGGACTTCAGCTCCCAGCGCGCGCTGTCGACCACCTTTTCGAAGCCCCCGAACCATTCGTGCGTTGTTTGAATCCCCAGGATCAGGCTGCACGTGTACGACGCCGCCGAGCCGCCATCGGCGGACACCACGCCGCCGTCAGCCCGCGCGCCGCCGGTGCCGGTGCCGCCACCACCGCCGGTGCCGCCGGCCGCGTCCGTTTCTGCCGGCTGACCGCCGGCGCCGCCGGTGCCCGCCGCGCCCGAGTCTGGCGCGGCGGTATCCCCGCCCGCTCCGCCACTTCCACTGGATGAGCTGCCGCCGCCGGTGCCGGGTTGGCCCTGGCCGCCCGTCGCGCCGGCATCGGGATGCAACCCGCTTGACCCCGCGCCGTCGCTGCCTCCGCAGGCGATCGGCGCGGCAATGAAACACAAGAAGAGGACAGCCAGACAGCGACGGTCGTTCGTCATGACTCCCAGATAGTGGGAGGCGACGAACGAAAGCGTTGGTGGCGGCGATCTGGCGCCAGCTTGCCCGCAGACCGCGGAGATCACTAGCTTTGCGCGCCGGCGCGGGCCGCCGGCACAGTCGGTCAGCCTACATGCGCGCCATGCAGGCGGTCACGGCGGTGTTGGCCACTGGCGGCAGCGACAGCAGGTAGCCGGCGATGGCGGTGGCGTCGTCGGTGGTGATGGTGGCGTTGGCGCGCATCGGCGCGCACAGGGTCTTGCCCATTCTGTCTTTGGCCGTCTTGATCGCCGTGACCAGGTCGTTGCTGGTGTAGTCCTTGATGCCGGTCATGTCGGGCGTGAGGTTCGCGCTCTGGAACATCATCATTCCGCCATCCGCCGTGATGCTCGACGTCTTGCCGCCCTGAAAGCCCTTGCTCTCGTCGATGTGAAGCGGCGTCGCCGTCCCCACGTTCACCGTGTGGCAGGTCGCGCAGAGCAGCGTCGCCAGGTATTTACCGTTGGCCGCGGTCGCCGGTGCGCCGGCGCCGGGTGCGGGCAGCTTCGTCGGATCGGCCGGTAGCCACTGCGGCGCGGTCGGCTGCTGGGCGAACGTCCCGGCGTTGTCTTTCACCTTGTGCACGATCGGTTTCAGCTGGCGCAGGTACGCGACGATGGCGTGCGCGTCGTCGTCGGTCAGGTTCGCATACTGATAGTAAGGCATGTTGGAGAACAGGTACCCGGCCGCGCCCCCGTCGGCCGGCGGCTCTGGATCCTTGCCCATCCGGAAGGCGTCCGTCAGCTGCTGCTCGGTCAGGTCCTTGACGCCGGTGGTGTCGGGCGTGAGGTTGGGAACGCTCAGACAATTTCCCATCGCATCGGCGGTGCAGTCGACGCCGCTGAAGAGGTTGGCGGTGTCCAGAGCGCCACCCGTCAGCTTGGGCGTGTGGCAGTTCACGCAACCGAGCAGACCGGTCAG
>DATLVT010000801.1:0-5971 GCA_035577105.1 Polyangia bacterium | reverse complement strand
CCCCTGCCCGTCCCCCTTGGTGGTGAAGAACGGATCAAAGATGCGTTCGCGGGCGGCGGCGGGAATGCCCGGACCGGTGTCGGCGATCTCCAGCAGCGCGTAATCAGACGGCGGCGCCAGGTCCAGCCCCTCCTTGCGCCGCGTGACGTGCCCGGTGCGGATGCGCAGCGTGCCGCCGTCGGGCATGGCGTGCAGCGCGTTCATCAGCAAGTTCAGGCAGACCTGCTGGATCTGATCGGGATCGCCCGGCACCTCGGGCGGCGCCGGCATGGTCTGCACGTCGGTGTGCACGCCCTGGCGCTGGATCATCTCGCGCAGGAACTCCAGGGCCTCGGCGACCACGGCCCCCAGGTGCACGCGGGTCATGGTGGGCCCGCGCTTGCGCGAGAAATCCAGGACCTGCCCGATGATCTTGGTGATGCGATCGACCTCGCCGGTGATGATCTCGGCGTTCTTGATCACCTCGCCGGCGTCGCCCGCCTTGCGCGACAGCGCCCGGGCCCGCCCGCCGATCACGTTCAGCGGCGTCCCCAGCTCGTGGGCGATCTCGGCGGCCATCTGGCCGATGGTGGCCAGCTTTTCGGCCTGGCGCAGGCGCGTCTCCAGGGTGAGGCGCGTCTCCGTCCCGCGCTGGCCTTCCTCGCGCGCCTCGCGCAGCGATCCGGTCATGGCGTTGAACCGCCCCGCCAGCGTCCCGATCTCGTCGTCGCGTTCGGCCAGCATCACGCGAGACAGATCGCCTTTTCCGACGGCGTCGATGCCTTCCAGCAAGCGACGCAGCGGCAGCGTCACGATGGCCCGCATGGCCAGGAACACCCCGACGGCGACGAAGACCACCACGCCCAGGAACAGCGGGAACGTCCGCCGCGCCGTGGCCGCCACCTCCTGATCGATATAGCCGGCGTCGCGCCGCATCCCCAGCATGGCCGCCGGGTGGCGGCGCGGGTGGTTGCGCGGCAGGGCCATCCCCTCGGCGTCGTAGAGGGGGACCGCCACGGCATAGTACGGCGCGCCCGACGGCGGCTCGAAGAGACGCGCCACCGGCACGCCGCCGATCTCGGCGGCCTGGGACAGCAGCAGCCAGTTCTGATCGCTGGTCTCCCGCGACTGGCCGACCCGCAGGATCTCCAGCTGGAAGGCATCGTCGCGCTCGCGCGCCGTCCAGGCCCGTTCGGTCAGCACGGAAGCGGCGCGATCAAGCGGCAGCGGTTCCAGGGCGGCCCGCAGGGCGTCGGCCGCCTCGCGGGCCTGCCGGTCCAGGTCGACCTGCAGGTCGGCGCGCCGTACCTTCAGCGCCGCCAGCCCGGACAGCCCCAGCACCGGCGCCACCAGCGCGGTGGTCAGGACGGTCACCCGCGTGCCGAGGCGCAGCCGCATCGAGCAATTATACAGTGCCCGGCAGCCGGGCCCCGGGCCGGCGTGCTATACGATCGCCGCATGGCCATCAGCCTCGAGGAGATCCGCACCCGCATCCGCGCTGCCCTTCCCGACGCCGACGTGCGCGTCGCCGACGAGACCGGCGGCGGTGACCACCTGGCCGCCGTGGTCGTCAGCGCCGCTTTTCGCGGGCAATCGCTGCTGGAACGTCACCGCGCCGTGTACGCCGCACTGGGCGATGCCATGCAGGGTCCCATTCACGCCTTGGCCCTGACCACCCTCACGCCCGACGAGCAGGAGAAAAAGCGATCATGACTGACGAAACGCGCAAACGCATCGCCGAGACCATCGGCAAAGACCGCATCATGCTGTTCATGAAGGGAAGCCCCTCGATGCCCCAGTGCGGCTTTTCCGCGGCGGTGGTCGGCGTGCTGAAGCAGGTGGGCGTCCCCTTCGGGTCATTCAACATCCTGGCCGACCAGGAGCTGCGCGAGGGACTGAAAGAGTACTCGCACTGGCCGACCTACCCGCAGCTGTACGTCGACGGCAAGCTGGTCGGCGGCGCGGACATCGTGCGCGACCTGCACGAGAAGGGCGAGCTGGCGCCCCTGCTGCAGGGGCAGACGTAGGACGGCGAGCGGGCTAGCTCCCGGACCCTCACCCCGACCCTCTCCCACTGCGTGGGAGAGGGAGAAATTAAAAGAGGGTGGCAGAGAATGGTGGAAGAGCAGTCGCGACCGCTGCATCGCGGATGCTTTTAAGGAGGCAAGCCGTCGGCCCCCACTTTTCTCTTCACGCCTCTGCGGACGCCGCCTCTTTTGCCCCCTCGCCGCGCCAGGCGTCCCAGGCCAGGGCGCCCAGGATGGCGGCGAACCCGGCCAGCAGGATCACGCTCTGCCAGGTGTACACGACGTCGGACCAGCCGGTGAACAGCGTCGGGTACTGCAGCACGGTCATGGCCAGCAGCGCCACGGACACGTAGGTGAACAGCCAGTCGTACGGCTGCTTGTCGCGCGTCCCCAGCAACGGCAGCAGCCACACGAAGTGGCAGTAATAGTTGGCCGGATAGAAGAACACCGGGATCAGCATCAGGCCCATCAGCGCCGCCTGATCCAGCCGCCGCCGCCGGCAGGCAGCGAAGGCCAGGCCGGTGAACGCCAGCACGCCCAGATAGAAGATCGGCTTGCGCGCGTCGAACCGTTCCAGCTGCTCGCGCTGCCAGGTGGCCCACGATTCTACCTGGCGGTTGTCGATCACCCGCTGGCCGATGCGATCGGGATCGAAGGCCAGGACGTTGCGCAGGCCGACGTGATTGGTGTTGGGCTTCTCGGCGTGGATCCGGATCTTCTGCGCCCAGGCCCCCCACGAATCAGAAAAACCAAACACCGCCGACGACAGCGCCACCAGCACCACCATCGTCCCCAGGCCGCCGGCGATGGCCAGCCCCGTCGGGCGCAGCCCCTCGCGCACGGCCGCCCAGCCCGGAAACTTTCGATCGGCGCGCACGCGCTCGATGACCCACCAGATTCCCGGCGCGCACAGCAGGAACGCCGCCAGCGCCGGGAAGGCCCGGATCAGCCCCGCGTACGCCACCAGGCCGCCGCCCAGCGCATAGCGCCGCCGCTTGAACGCGCACGCCCCCAGCCCCATCGCCGCCATCCAGTCGATGCGCAACGTCGAGCCCATCAGATTTGTGCCGAACCGCGAATAGTCGGTGACGCCGAACATGATCATCACCAGCAGCATCGCCCGCAGCCCGAACGTCCTGCCGATGACGATGAACGTGGCCAGCAGGATCAGCGGGTCTATCAATCCCGACAGCGTCAGCGTCGTTTCACTGGCCGGCGCCTTCCGGAACAGGGCGTGCGCCTGCAAGATCCAGACGGGCGTGGCGTTGCCGCCGTGATCTTGCAAGCTGCCCAGGTAATCGTCGCGCCCCATCACGTCCTGGAAATAGCGCATGTCCTTTCTGAACTCTTCCCAGCGCTGGGGCGTGAAGCGCGACCGCACGCCCTGGATCTCGTCGACCAGTTCGGACACCGTGCGCATGTGGTTGTCGCGCAGGTCGCGCAGGCGGACGCGGCTGATGCGCTCCGGCTGAACATTGTTGTTGTCCAGGTAGGCCGCCACGCTGGCCAGGTACAGGCCGTCAAAGCGCAGCTCGCGGAAGTATTTGGCCACCGGGAAATAGACGCGCATGTCCCACGGGTGAACCAGCGTGCGCCGGTGCTTTGAATTGTCGCGAAACTGCGGCATGCCCAGGTGGTAGTAACAGGCCACCCCCAGCACCGACAGCGCGCACAGGATCGCCGTGATCCATCGCCGGTCGACCTCCGACTTGCCCCGCCCAAAGAACTCGCGCAGCAGCGCCACCGCGGCGACGGCCGCGATCACCGTGCGCAGCACGAACTGCTCCGGCTCCTCCACCGGCCAGACGTCGGCCAGCGCCATCGCCGCCGACAGGCCCAGCCCGACCGGCACCACGAACAGCAGGCGGACGAAGTCGCGCGACTGCTTGTTGAAGATCAACAGGAACACCACCATCGCCACGCCGAACAGCCAGATGCGAAACTGCGCTGTCTCCTGCAGCGACGTGCCGCTGGCCTCGCTCAGCGTGGGCGGCCACTCGGCCGGGCAGTCCTGGAACACCGCCAGCTCGCCGACGCTGTAGGCGCCGTCGCCGCCGTCGGCTTGCCAGCGCACGTACCGTCCCTGGCCGGTCAGATCCTTTGTATAGCGATAGCGCATGCCGGCCCCGGGCACCGGCGGCGCCGTCCACAGCGGCGTGAACGTCGTCCCGTCGTCGGAAACCGACAGTCGGTAGTTGTCGTTGTTGTCGCCCTCGACCAGCGCGCAGTGAATCGCCGTCGACTGGCCCAGGTCGTAGACCACCGACGATTCGTGTGACGTCAGCACCGACGTCAGTTCGGTGCGCCAGAAGTTCCCCGGGATCACCCCCAGCCCGTCGGTCATCCGCTCCGGATGCACGACGCCGACCGCGCGCGTGGGCGCCTTGCCACGAAGCAGCCCCTGCCCCGGCCCCGGTGGGATGGCCGATCCGCCCGAAGAACCGGAACAGGAGCCGACCGCCACGCCTACCAGGATGGCGGCGCGGGCCAGGAACACAAAAGAAAAACCAGCTCTTCGCGCGAGGGGCAGCGCCATGAACCGCACTTTTGCATCGTTGTCGTCGGCGACGCAATCAGCGCGTCGTCCCCGGACCCTCCGGGCGCGGGGTTAGAAGCGCGGCGTCTAAAGTCTGACCGCGTGACCGCCGACGATCGAAGCACCAGCCATGCGTCCCCTTCGATCATTGGTCATCTTCACGGGCATTGCCGCCATGACCGCCCTTGGTGCCTGCGGCGTTTCCAAGACAAAGAACACCAATCCCGACGACAGCGGCGGCGTCGCCTCGCGGCTGCCCCCCTCCCAGCGCGGCGAGCACCTGGACGTGGCCATCATCGGCCCCACCCCCGCTGACGAGATCACCACCACCTCATCCTCGATCTCCCTGGAAGGTCTGGCCTTCGGCGCCCCCAGCGAGGTGCGCTGGGACAGCCCGGCTGGCAGCGGCACGGCGCTGGGCACCGACACCTGGGCCGCCGTCGATGTCCCCCTCATCCCCGGCGAAAACTTCATCACCATCGATGCCGTCGCCTCCGACGGCACGCACGCCAGCCGGGGCGTCCTGGTCCGCCGCAACAACTTCCTGGGCGTGGTGGGCAACCCGCAGACGACGCCGGCCGCCGGCTTCGTCGGAGACGCGACCGACGTGGTGGTCAGCGTCGGCATCGACACCACCGTCGGCGACATCGATCCCGCCAGCATCAAGCTGGCCCAGATGGACCCCTCGGGCGGCGTCGCCGGCATCATCTCGACCATGAGCGACGACGGCAACTTCGGCGTCTCGGGCGACGAGATCCCGGGCGACGGCGTCTACTCGGCACGCTTCCGCATCACCAAGAGCGCCGAGAGCGCCCTGACCCTGGGCGCCACCGCCACCGACATGACCGGCGCCGCCGCAGAGATCGCCGCCATGGGCTCGATCGCGTTCTTCCCGCACCCCACCGACGCGCAGCTGACCGGCGCCGCCGCCGCCGCTGCCGCCATGGACGACGGCTTCCAGTCCAAGAAGGGCGACCTCACCGCGTCCTATGGCGCCGCCGCGGCCGCCATCGCCATGGATCCCAACGTCGACCACAGCGGTTTATCAGCGGGCGGCACCGGGGCGTGGGCCGTCACCACCGCCGGCATCGTCGTCGGCATGATGGACGGCAACCCCGACGAACGCGGCAGCGTCGAGGTCGGCAACCACGCCACCTTCTGCGGCGCCGCCGCCCATCAGGACTTCGGCGCCAGCGACGAAGGCGCCGACAACGCCGACGACCTGCGCGCCCGCAGCTGCCCCTCGTTCGAGACCACCAACGTCTTCAGCGACGACGACGTCACCATCGATCGCCTGCGCCAGATGACCCGCCACGGCATGGTCTTTCTGACCATGCACGGGACGTCCTACGACGACCTGCCTGGAACGCCCGCCGCCAAGCAACTGCCTGCCCACGAATTTCTGCTGACCTCCGAGAAGGTCACCCCC
>DATLVT010000800.1:0-2159 GCA_035577105.1 Polyangia bacterium | reverse complement strand
CGGCAGCATGGTGGGCTGGGGCCCGGGCACCACCGAGAGCGGCAAGCATTACTACTGGCCGTTCACCATGAACCAGCCGTTCCTGAACGGGTTTGCCAGCAAGGGCGTCACCAACATCCCCGGCGTCTGGGAGTTCCCGGTCTACACCTTCAACAGGATCGCCGGCGACATGGCGTCGACCGTCACCGGTTTTGATTTCAACCTGTGGACCAAGTGCCAGTCCGACTCGACGTTCAGCTTCACCGACGTCCTCAAGCAAAGCCTTGATCAGCGCCTGGCCGGCAACCGTTCGCCGTTCACCATCGGGGCGCACACCGACAACTATTCGCAGTTCAACTCGTCGGCCAACACCGCCTGGACGCTGTTCAACTATCAGGTGCGGCGAAAAGCGCTGGCCGATTTCATCGACTATGCGCTGTCAAAGCCGGAGGTCCGGCTGGTCACGTACCGCCAGCTGATCGCCTGGATGCGCCAGCCGACGGCGCTGTAGCGGCCGGCTCGACGCCGGTGATCAAACGAGCGCCGCGCTGGAACGTCACGTACTGCCACAGCCACTGCAGCATGACCAGCAGGCGGTTGCGAAAGCCGATCAGGAACATGATGTGGATCAGGCCCCAGGCCAGCCACGCCAGAAATCCCGACAGCTTCAGCCGGCCGAAATCAGCCACCGCCGAGGCGCGCCCGATGGTGGCCAGCGATCCCTTGTCGACATAGTGAAACGGTTCGGCGTCGGCGTTGCCGCGGGCCCGGCTGGTGATGGCGCGCGCCGCGTACTGGCCGCCCTGGATCGCCGCGCCGGCGACGCCGGGGACCATCTGACCACCCTCGGTCACGGCGGCCAGATCGCCGACGATCCAGACGTTGTCGCAACCGGGCGTGTGCAGCATCGCATCGACGATCACCCGCCCGGCGCGATCCAGGGGCACGCCCAGCGAACGGGCCAGGGGCGAGGCGGCCACCCCGGCGGCCCAGATCACCGTGCGGGCGGCGATGCGTTCACCGGCGCTGGTTTCGCCGTCGCCGGCGATGGTCACGCCGGCGGCGTCGATGGCCTGCACGCGCGCGCCGGTGCGAACCTCGACGCCCAGCTTGGCCAGCTGGCGGGCGGCGCTGGCTGACAACGTCGCGGGGTACGGCGGCAGCACGCGCGCCTGACCTTCAAGCAGCAGCACGCGCGCCTGCGTGGGATCGATGGTGCGAAAGTCGTGGGCCAGCGCGTGGCGGGCGATCTCGGCCAGCGCGCCGGCCAGCTCCACGCCGGTGGGGCCGGCGCCGACGATCACGAAGGTCAGCAGCGCGCGCCGTTCGTCGGCGTCGGTGCTGCGTTCAGCCGCCTCGTAGGCCAGCAGGACGCGGCGCCGGATCTCGATGGCGTCCTCCAGCGTCTTGAGGCCGGGGGCGAAGGGCGCCCAGTCCTCGTGACCAAAATAAGAGTGCGTGGCGCCGGTGGCCACGATCAGAAAATCAAAAGGCAGCGTGCCGTCGGCCAGCAGCACGCGCCTGCCCGGCAGATCGATGGCGGTGGCCTCACCCAGAATGACGCGGGCGTTGGCCTGCTGCCGCAGCACGCCGCGAATCGGCGCGGCGATGTCGCTGGGGTTGAGCGCCGCCGTCGCCACCTGGTACAGCAAAGGCTGAAAAACGTGATGATTCCGTCGGTCGAGGAGGGTGACCTGGACCGGGGCATCGGCCAGAGCCCGCGCCGCATAAAGCCCTCCGAAGCCGCCGCCGATGATCACCACCCGGGGAGGTGAACCGGGCTGGGAAGCGGCGGTGATCATGGCGGTATCGTTGAGATATCACTTTCGCGCCGGGCCGCCTATCGGGGTCGAGAAACCCTGCCTGGCGGCGGAGCGGGCTGCGTCTGTGATCTAACCAGATCTTTGTGACCAATCTTTTCAGCAGGAGCGTCATGCGAACAGCACCTCGTCTTTGTCAGCTTCTGGCGATCTTCGCGGCCACCTTCATGGCCGCCTGTACAGGAAGCGACGCCGGTTCGGGCGGTGGAACCGGGGGCAAGGGAACGGGGGGCAGCGCGACGGGGTCCGGGGGCTCTGCGTCGGGTTCGGGCGGCAGCGAGAGCGGCGGGTCGGGGGGAGCCACCGCCGGTACGGGCGGAACCGTGGCCCCCGGGTCGGGCGGCGCCAGCGGCACGGGGG
>DATLVT010000799.1:0-4559 GCA_035577105.1 Polyangia bacterium | reverse complement strand
CTGGCGTCGGCGGCGGTGCCGGCCGATGCGCCGTCGGCGGTGTTTGTCGAAGGACAGTCCAACCTGCTTTCCGGGAACACGGATCTCGAGCGGGCCAAGGTCTTGCTGCGCACGCTGGAAGAGAAAGATCTTCTGGTGCGCCTGCTGGATCGGACACTCAGCGCGCCGGGGATCTGTGTCTTCATCGGCGCCGAGGCCAACCTGGCCGACCTCACCGACATCTCGGTGGTGGCCGCTCCCTATGGCGGCGAGGGGCGGGCCCTGGGCACCATCGGGGTCATCGGCCCCTCGCGGATGAATTACTCTCGGGTGATTCCTCTGGTCGATTTTACCGCTGAAATGATATCCGACGCGCTCACCAAGCCTTGAAACCATTCCCGCCTGCGACAGAACCAAGACAAAACATGACTGAAAACTCATCCGAGACCGACGCCAAGGGCGATGAACAGAGCGAAGACGGCGCGAACAACGGCGCCACCGGGGCGCTGCCGCCGCCCACCACGCCCGAGGAACGGATCGTTTCCCTCACCGCCGAACGCGACGAGCTGAAAGATCGCATGCTGCGCGTCGCCGCCGAGTTCGACAACTGGAAGAAGCGCGCCCGCAAGGAGCAGACCGAAGGCGAAGCCCGTGTTCGCGAGGGCGTGTTGAAGGATCTGCTGGAGGTGGCCGACAACCTGGACCGCGCGGTCAGCGCTCAGGCCACCAAGGCCGGCGACGGGCAGGTGGACGCCGCCGCGCTGCTGAAGGGGGTCGAGCTGGTACGACGGCTGTTTCAGCAAAAGCTGGAGCGGTACGACGTCAAGCCGTTCGAGGCCAAGGGCCAGCCGTTCGATCCCAAGGTGCACGAGGCGATATCGAAGGTGCCCTCCCCGGAGGTGCCGGCCGGCGCCGTGGCCAGCGAATTTGCGAAGGGCTATCGCATCGGCGACCGGTTGTTGCGCCCCGCCATGGTGGCGGTGTCGACCGGGCCTGCTGGGACAAATGCGGAGGCGAAGGGGCAGGCTTGAGTCGCGTCTTGGGGCGAGTGTTGGGGATTGATCTTGGAACGACCCAGTCACGTGTGGCGGTCATCGACGGCGACGCGGCGCTGGTGATCCCCAGCGCCGAGGGTGGTCGTTCGACCCCGGCGGTGGTGGCGTTTCGTGGCCAGTCCGCGGACGAGATCTGGGTGGGAGCCAGCGCCGACCAACAGGTCAGGGCCAACCCCCGCAGCACCATCCGCGCCATCAAACGCCTGATGGGTCGCAAGATCGAAGACCCCGAGGTGCGACGCCACCGCCAGGACGTCACGTACGAGATCATCGCCGCGAAGAATGGCGACGCCTGCGTGCGGGTGCGCGGGCGGCGGTACACGCCGGCGGAGATCGTGGCCATCATCTTGCGCGATCTGAAGGCCAGCGCGGAACGGGCCCTGGGCGAGCCGGCCACACACGCGGTGATCTGCGTCCCGTCGTACTTTGACGAGGTTCAGCGCCAGGCCACGCGGCAAGCGGCGGCGCTGGCCGGGCTGGATCTGCTGCGCCTGGTGAACGATCCGACGGCGGTGGCGCTGGCCTACGGGCGGGCCACGGCTCGCGGGCGGCGCGAGGAGGAGCGGATCGCCGTCTATGACCTGGGTGGCGGCACGTTTGATCTGGCCCTGCTGTCGTTGCGGGGCGGCGAGGTCGAGACGCGCGCCATCTGGGGCGACGGGTTCCTGGGCGGCGAGGATCTCGATCAGCGCATCGCCACGCACCTGGCCGACGCGTTCGCCACCAAGCACGGCCTGGATGTGCGTCAGGACGAGGCGGTCATGCAGCAGCTCAAGCGTCTGGCGGTCGGCGCCAAGCACGCCCTGTCAGACGTCGATTCGACGGACATTTCATTGCCGATGGTGGGGGGGGCGGCTTCCGCGGCGCCCGCGTCGGGCCCCCCGGCGGCAATCACTGGCAAACGGCCGGCGCGGCGGCGGCAGGGCACGCCGGCGGCGCTGACCGTGACGCTGAGCCGCGCCGAGCTGGAATCGCTGACCAAGGATCTTGTCGATCGCACCCTGTTCCCCTGCGAGGCCGCGCTGGAAGACGCCCGCTGGTCGGCCAGTGACATCGACGCGGTGATCGTGTCGGGCGGGCAGGGGCGGATGCCCCGGGCCCGGTCCATGCTGGCCGATGTGTTTGGCAAGCGGGCCATCGAGATGGACGACGGTGACGCGGCGGCGGCGGTGGGCGCGGCCATCCTGGGTGATCGCCTGCGCAGCGGTTCTGCCGAAGCGGGAATCTCCGAGCGGGTGGCCATCTCGCTGGGCGTCGAGACGGCGGGCGGCGTGTTCACCCGCCTCCTGCCCAAGAACACGGCGCTGCCGGCGTCGCGCACGCAGCTGTTCTCGACGGTGGCCGACGATCAGAAACAGATCGTCATCCACGTGGTCCAGGGCGAGCGCGAGATGGCCGCCGACAACAAGAGCCTGGGCCGGTTTCGCATCGCGCCCCTGCCGTCGGCGCCCCGGGGCGCCCCGCAAATCGAGGTCCAGGTTGGGATGGACGAGAGCGGTCTGGTGTCGGTGGCGGCCAGCAATCTGCAGACGGGCGAGCAGCAAAACGTCGCGGTGGCCGCCGAGCCGATCGGGACCGGAGGGTAATTCCCCTGCCGCGCGATTATTACGAGACGCTGGGGGTGAACCGCCAGTCCTCCGACGTGGAGATCAAGGCCGCCTACCGAAAGCTGGCGTTGCGGTTTCATCCCGATCGCAACCCGGGCGATCGGCAGGCGGAGGAGCATTTCAAGGAGGTCTCGTCGGCGTACGCCGTGCTGTCCGACGGCGACCAGCGGGCCCGTTACGATCGCTTCGGTCCCGTCGACGGGCCGGCGCCGTTCGGCGTGGCGGCCGACGTGGCCAGCGCGACGGAGTTCTTCGACGCCATCTTCGGCGACCTGTTCGGGCTGGGACGCCGGCGCAGCGCCGCCGGTCGCGACCTGCGCTATACGCTGGAGCTGGATTTCGAGGAGGCGGCGCTGGGCTGCGAGAAGACCATCACCTTCGAGCGGGCCGAAGACTGCACGGCCTGTCGAGGCAGCGGCGCCGAGGGCGGCACCGCGGGGTTGATTCGCTGCGAGCGCTGCAACGGCGAGGGGATGATCCGCAAGAAGGCCGGATTTCTGAGCAGCCGCCGCGAATGCCTGGCCTGCGGCGGGACCGGCGAGGTGCCGCGCGTGCGCTGCAAGTCCTGCGAGGGGGCCGGCCTGGTCGATCGCCAGCGCCAGTACCGTCTCCGCATTCCGCCGGGATCAACGGGCGGGTCGACGCAGCGGGTGTCCAAGGAAGGCTCGCCGGGGCGGCGGGGCGGACCGTCGGGCGACCTGCACATCATCACGCGCGTCCGGCCGCATCCCATCTACAGCCGCGAGGGCGACGTGCTGGCCATCGAGGTGCCGGTGTCGTTCGTCGAGGCGGCGCTGGGCGCCGAGGTCGACGTGCCGGTGCTGGACGGCGCCGTGCGCATGAAGATCCCGGCCGGCACGCAATCGGGGTCGGTGTTTCGCCTGCGCGGCAAGGGCTTCCCGCTGGCCGCCGGCGCGCCGCGCGGCGACGCCCACGTGCGCGTCGTCGTGGAGACGCCGGTGACGGTGTCGCCCGAAGTGGCCCGCCTGCTGGAGTCGGTGCGGGCGCTGCTGCCCGAGCACACGTTGCCGCGCCGCCGCGCTTTCCAGCTGGCCAGCCTGCGCGCCACCGCCGGTGACGTCGCGACGGCGACCGCCGCGACCGAAGACGCCGGCGACGACGACGGCGGCAAGCAAGAGGCAGGATGAACGAACCATCGACCACGACGCGGCGGCAGCCCCGGTACCTGCTGCACGTCGGGCTTTTCCTGGCGACGTTTCTGACCACCACGGCGGCCGGGGCGCTGTACGTGCATGGCCAGAACATCCGCCCCATCGCCGACGGGCTGCCGTATTCGGTCCCGCTGTTGATGATCCTGGTCTGTCATGAATTCGGGCACTACTTCACGGCGCGGGCTCACGGCGTGGACGCGTCGCTGCCGTTTTTCATCCCGCTGCCGCCGGGGCTGGGCCTGGGGACGATGGGCGCGGTGATCGGCATGCGCAACGTCACCAGCGATCGGCGCAAGCTGATCGACATCGGCGCCGCGGGGCCGCTGTGTGGCCTGGCGGTGGCCATCCCGGTGATCTTGTACGGGCTGTCGCTGTCCAAGGTCGGGCCGGCGGTTCCGCACAGCCTGCAAGAGGGCAATTCGCTGCTGTACGCCGTCTTGAAGTTCATCTCCAAGGGCGCCTGGCTGCCCGGCAACAACCAGGACGTCTTCATGCACCCCACCGCCTGGGCCGGCTGGGCGGGGCTGCTGGTCACCATGATCAACCTCTTGCCCATCGGGCAACTGGATGGTGGACACATCGCCACCGCTTACTTCGGAAACAACTACCGACGATTCGCTCGCATCCTGCACCGACTGTTGCCTGTGGGGGCGGTGGCCATCTTTGCGTGGGTCTACCTGACGGTGAAGCGAGAAGCAGGGCCCCGCTGGGACTGGGCAGAAGGGGCGGAGATCGCGTTCGGGGGC
>DATLVT010000798.1:0-2424 GCA_035577105.1 Polyangia bacterium | reverse complement strand
AACCGCGCGACGCTGGGCGCCCAGGCCAACCGGATGGAGACGGTCATCAACGCCGCCACCCAGGCCTCGGTCAGCTTGTCGGCGGCCCAGAGCCGTATCCAGGACGTCGACGTCGCCCAGGAGACCTCGAACCTCAGCCGCGCCCAGATCCTGATGCAGGCCGGTGTCTCGGTTCTGGCCCAGTCAAACCAGATCCCGCAGGTCGCCCTCAAGCTCCTCGGGTAATCGCCGACCACCGACCATTCGAAATTGATCCGCCCCTGGGCCTTGCGCCCGGGGGCGGTTTTTTTTGTGGGGCGGGCGGTGTGGTAGGAACCTTTGTCGGTTTCCGGTGACCAACCCATGTCCATGAATGCTCTCGCGCGGCGTCTTGTGGTTGCCGGGGCGGCTGCCGCCGCGGCGTGTTCCCTGGCCTGCCGCAACGACACGGCGCCGCTGGGCCTGCCGGAGGCCTACAGCATCGTGTCGCCGCTTCGCGATCAGTCGGGCCAGGTGCAGCGTCGGGCCGGCCTGCCCGTGGTCGTTCCCATCACCGCCGAAGACGCCGCGACCGCGCCCCTGCACAAGCTGTTCTTCCTGGGCTTCGTCTCCGAGGTCTTGCGCACCGACTATCTGGCAAAGCAGTTCTTGCGAGAGGCCGACGTCGCAGGGGCAACCTTCTCGCCGGAGGCGCGCCAGCTGGCCAGCGAGCCGACGGTCTTCCTGGTCGACGACAGGGCCGGCGATCCGGCGGTCTTTGCCAGCCCGGGGCTGGGGCTGGCCGTCAAGCGTCCCTGGACCTTCGGCGGCCCGTCGCCCCGGCCGGCGCTGACCTGGATCGGGGTGCCGGCGGCGCTGGAGCGCGACCCGGCGCTGGGACAGACCGTCGTCGCCGCGCTGGGGCGGCACATCGCCCGCGCCATCGCCACGGGAGGCGACCCGCGCCGCGCCGCCGAGGCGCCGGCCGTCCTGGTCGACGGCTATGCCCAGTCGCTGGAGGTGATCGCCCGCGAGTGGCGCCTGGGCGAGGGACCGCAGGGCGCCATGGCCCCCACCGCCGGCACGGCCGCCCAGCGCGAGCTGTTCGCGGCCGTGCGCGGAAATCGGTTCGCCGTCGGACCGGACGGCCATGGAGTACGACCTGCCGCCGAGATGCTGCGCGATCCCGGCCTGGCCGCCACGGTGCTGTACCGTTTCGCGCAGGCCAAGGTGGTCGGGCATCGGGTGGCCCCGGCCGAGCTTTACGGTCCCTTCGTCAAGGAACGCGTTCCACCCGGCGTCAGTCCAGCGGCGGTGCTGGGCCCGTTCCGGAACTTTCAGGCCAAGCTGATCGCCGTATGGGGGCGCGCTGTCCTGCGCGGCAAACCGCCCCGCGACATCGTCGATCTCGTCGAGGATTACGCCGCCGAGCTGCCGGCCGAACGCTCGGAGGCCATCCGGTTGTTCGTCATCACCACCTTCGGCGCCACGGTGAAGGAGGGCGGGGTGGTGGCCGGAATCCCTGCCCCGGGCAAATCGGCCAGCAAGACGGCGGGTACCGACATCTTGCCGGAGCTGACCGCTCTGGCCGCGGAGGTCGCCGCCGGACGTCGCTCGCTGCGCCAGGCGCTGGTCATCAAGTAGCGGCTCCGCGCACTTCCAGATACAGTCTGCCAAGCATGAAACGCGCACTGATCACCGGCATCACCGGCCAGGACGGGTCTTATCTGGCAGAGCTGTTGCTGGCCAAGGGATACGAGGTTTACGGCATCGTTCGCCGCTCCAGCACCTTCAACACCGAACGGCTGGACAGCATCTATCAGGACCCGCACGCCGCCAACTATCGCCTGCGCCTGGTCTATGGCGATCTCGACGACGCCAGCTCGCTGAACCGGGTCCTGCGCACGGTCAAGCCCGACGAGATCTACAACCTGGGGGCGCAGAGCCACGTACGGGTCAGCTTTGACGTCCCCGAATACACGGCCTCGACGGTGGCCATGGGGACGCTGCGCTTGCTGGAGGCCATCCGCGAATCGGGGCTGGAGGCGACGACGCGGTTCTACCAGGCGTCATCCAGCGAGATGTTCGGCTCGGCGGCGCCGCCCCAGGACGAGAACACCCCCTTTCAACCGAGGAGCCCGTACGCCTGCGCCAAGGTGTTCGCGCACCAGCTTTGCCAGAACTATCGCGAAGCGTACGGCATGTTCATCTCCTGCGGCATCCTGTTCAATCACGAGTCGCCGCGGCGGGGGATCCCCTTCGTCACGCGAAAGATCACGCGCACCGCTGCACGCATCAAGCACGGCCTGGAATCAAAGCTGTTCCTGGGGAACCTGGAAGCGCGCCGCGACTGGGGCTTTGCGGGCGACTACGTTGAGGCCATGTGGATGATGCTCCAGCAGGACAAGCCCGACGACTTCGTGGTGGCCACCGGCGAGTCGCACGACGTGCGCGAGGTGCTGGACG
>DATLVT010000797.1:0-2841 GCA_035577105.1 Polyangia bacterium | reverse complement strand
ACCGTGGGCAACCTGGACGCCCTGGGCGCCGAGGTGGTCGGCCTGCACGCCACCAAGACGGCCCGCCCCGACCTGGGCGAGGCCAAGGTGGTGGTCTCCGGTGGCCGCGGCATGAAGGCGGGGGAGAACTTCAAGATCCTGGAACAGCTCACCGATCTTCTGGGCGGGGCGCTGGGCGCCAGCCGGGCCGCTTGCGACGCCGGGATGGTCCCCAACGACTTGCAGGTCGGGCAGACCGGCAAGGTGGTGGCGCCGCAGCTTTACATTGCGGTGGCGATCTCCGGCGCCATCCAGCACCTGGCTGGCATGAAGGGATCAAAGGTGATCGCCGCCATCAACAAGGATCCGGAGGCGCCGATCTTCCAGGTCGCCGACTATGGGCTGGTCACGACGTGGGAGGCGGCCATCCCGGCGCTGATCGCCGAGATCAAAAAGCTGAAGGCCAGCGGCTAGCCGCGCGCCTTTTTTTCCGCCGGAGCCCCTGTGCCCTACGCGCGATCGCCTCACGCCGGTCGCGTCCATTACGCCGAACGCGGCGAGGCCCGTCCCGGCAGCCACCTGCCCGTGCTGCTGATCCACGGCGCCGCGGCGTCGTCCGCGATCTGGATGATGGTGCTGGCCCGCCTGGGCCGTGCCCTGCGCGCCGTGGCCATCGATTTACCCGGACACGGTCCCAGCCCGTCAGCGGAGGGCCACGAAACGGCGTCGATCACCGGCTATCGTGACGCCGTCGGCGGGCTGGCAGCGACGCTGTGCCTGGGACGATCGGTCCTTGTGGGCCATTCCATGGGCGCGCTGGTCGCCCTGGACGCGGCGCTGACCTGGCCCGACAAGGTGGGGGCGCTGGTCTTGTGCGGGGCCAGCCCGCGCCTTCCCGTTCATGACGATCTCCTTGCGGTCGTGCGCGACGATTACCAGCGGTTCCCCGCACTCCTGGCCGAGCGGGCCCTCTCGCCGGCAGCCAAGCCCGCCTTGCGGCGCGCGTTCGTGGGTGCCGGTCTGGCGGCGCCTCAAGGAACGGCCCTGGCCGACTATGCGGCGATCGCCGCCGCCGACTTCACCGCACGCCTTCCCGCCCTGACCTGCCCGGTGATCTGGCTGCATGGCGCCGACGACCACATCGTGCCGTCTCCGCCGGCGCAAGCAGCGGGTTCGAACAGCGCCGTCATTGTCCTTCCCGACGTCGGCCACATATTGCCGATCGAAGCGCCGGCCGCCATCGCGGACGTCGCCGTGCGACTGGCGGCCGTCAGCCCCGGTTGAAGGCCAAATTGGACACGGAAGGAACGACAAGCAGGCCGTTCCTTCCAAACTAGCCACGGTGCGGAAAAATCTCTAAGATGCCCCTCACTTTGCCTATAACGCCCTGCGGAGGCTCAATGTTGACCGGACCGAACGCGCGATTTCGACTGGCTTCTATCTCTTCCCTTGTGGCGCTCTTCGGCATCCTGGCCGCAGGATGCGGCGACGACATTCCCGCGCAGACTGACGGGGGGACAGGTGGATTGGGTGGCTCGGGTGGATCGGGAGGCAAAGGCGGCGACGCCGGCGTCGACCGGACCGACGCCGACGCCAAGGTGGACGGGTCAGAGACCGGTGAGACCGGCGACCTGCCGACCGACCGCGGCGAGACCGGCGACCTGCCCGGCGAGACGCCAGAGGTGGCGCGCGCCTGTTACACCGTGTCCTTTCAGCAGCCCACGGATCTGACGACGCTGTCGGCGGCCAACGACAAGGACGCCGACCAGTGCGCCAACGGATTCCAGTACGACGTCATCATCAACTCCGACGCCCCCGCCGGGACCGTGGTCAACCTCCTGGGCGGCAACGTCATGCTGGCTTCGACCACGATCATGGCCGGCAAGGCGACGTTCTCTGGTGTCACGCTGGCCTCGTCGGGCGATACCGCCCTGTCGATCCAGTTCCCCAGCACCATGCCCTGCACCGACCCCACCACCAAGGCGAAGGTGACGGTCACCTGCAAGGTCCCGGCCTGCACCATCAGCAAGCCCTCCCACACCACGTTGAATGGCATCCCCGTCGCTCAGGGCGGTGACCGCGTCAGCACCGTCGGCTCGCCGTACCAGGTCGCCTTCGAGGTGACCACGGACATCGAGGACGGACGCCCCGTGGCTTTGAAGATCGACAACGCCGCAACCCCGGCCACGGTCAGCACCGTGATGGGGACGGCCATGGGCGGCAAGGCGACGTTCTCCGGCGTCACGCTGACCCCCGACGCCAAGTACGAGGTGATCGCCACCTGCACCGACAAGAACAGCGTGGTCGGCACTTCAATGAAGGCCACCTTCACCGTGGACACCACGCCCCCCGACCTCACCGTGTCCAAGCCCAAGAACGGCGATTTCTTTGGCCCGGCTGATCTGACCGCGGGCAAGTTCAAGGTCTGCGGCAGCACCACCGCGACGGACGCGGTGGCCATTCCCCCGGGACAGGGGACGCTGGCGACCAACTTCTGCATCACCGGCACCAATAACTGCGTCGCCGTCGCCGCCGTGGGCACCGACGCCTGCGTGGATCTCGCCTGCCCGGGTGGCGCCCCGTTCGACATCTCGGTCAACCTGAACGACGCCGCCGGCAACATCATCACCAAGACCGTCACGGGCGTGTCGTGCGCCTCGACCTTGCCCAGCGTGCGGATCGTCGCGCCGGTCTCGGATGCGCCCGCGTTCAGCGACAAGACCAAGCGCCTGCTGAGCGCTGCCGCCGCCGGCGCCGGTCAACTGAAGGATCTGGACGGCAACGCCGCCGGGGCTCAAGCGAACGTCAGCGCCTGCAGCGACCGCGCCGGCATGGCGCAGTTGCTGGTCGGACACGCCGGCG
>DATLVT010000796.1:0-5693 GCA_035577105.1 Polyangia bacterium | reverse complement strand
AACCAGCCACGTCCGAACTCGCCGGTGAACATGGCAGGATATGGATGGACGTCCAGGTGAGGGAACATGGTCGGTTGAGAAGTCCCCTGGCTCGCGGCGAATCGTGCGGTGACCAGAAGCTCGTCGAACTTTGCGACTGGGCGCGATTACGAAATCGTTGTTCTCGCGATCGCAAGGATCGAGAACGCTGGCGTGTGGTCATCCTGCTAACGTTGGTCGACGACGATCACGTAGACTCGATGGCCGGCCTCGCAAAGCCACCGCGCGTCCGCACCCATACGACCGAGGCAACGATGTCGCCCGTGCCGGCATTTTATGGGCATTTCGTTCGAGGCGACGATGGGTGGCGCGAAGGCGCTGACGCTATGATGGAAAGACGGCGCAGCACGGACGACGGCAAATCGGCCGCACCCGACTCGGGCGTCCACTGACATGCGCCGGCTAACCGCGTTGCAGCGGCCGAACACGTCGGTCGCTCCGCTCCCTCTCGCGTTCGCCGGTGAACGCGTGATCGTTATGCGGACAGCGGGAGGTCAGAATTTGTGAGACTCCTCGTCGCGATCCTCGGATTGTGTGGATGTGCCGCAAAAATGGCCGGCGGTTCAATGCAACGAGAGTATCCCAAGTTGATTCCGGTGGTCGGCGACCCAGCCGACTTCAAGACCCGGCCGGGTCATTCTGATGGCTATGACGTGGTCGAATGCTGGGATCATTCGTGTGCTGGCATCGTCGGGACCGGTCACAATTGGGCGCCCGGCATGCAGCAGGAGCCTGGAACCTCCGCTGCTATCTACAATGCGAGCTTTCAGCGATTCCGCGCCGACCTGACGGCTGAGTTGGCGTCAAGCGTCCGTTCCATCGACACGTCGGGAGTCAGTCGGCGTTGCGGTGTTGGTTTCGCGGAGACCGTTGGACCAAGGAGAGCGCCGTCGCCGGCTTAAACCTCCGGCAGCGTGCCGGTGCTGTTGCCCAGCTTCATGCCGGTCACGCCCAGGGTGGCGATCGTCGTCAACAACAAGTTGGCGTACGGCACGCCGCTGGGTGGCGGCAGCGTCGACCACGACGGCGCTTTCACCTCGGGGCCATAGCGGAAATGCTGCCCCGGTTTCAGGGCGCCGCCGCCGTGGCCGGCCAGGATCACCGGCAGGTCGTTGTGGTTGTGGCGGTTGCCGTCGGAGACGTCGCTGGACACCAGAACGGTCGAGTTGGTCAGCAGGTTCGATCCGTCGGTCCCGTCGGAGATCCCCTTCATCTTGGTCAGCAGGTACGCCAGCTGGGTCATCTCCCAGGTGCCGATCTTGATCAGCTGGTTGATGTTGTTCATGTTCCCGCCGTGGTGCGAGATGTTGTGGTGGCCGCCCGAGATCCCCAGGTTCTCGTAGGTCTGGTTGCTGACGGAGTTGCCCTGCATGAACGTGATGATGCGCGTGGCGTCGCACTGGATGGCCAGCACCATCAGGTCCAGCATGATCGACAGGTGCTTCAGGTAGATGGCGTTGGGCTCGGCGTCCTGGGCCGAATTTTGGCCGATCTGCTGCGTGCTGCCGACCACGGTCCCGCCGATGGCCGACAGTGACGGTGGCGCGGTGCCCGGGCACGACGCGGAGGTGAACGTGGGGCCGGCGGCGGTGATTTGCATCTCCACCTCGCGCACGCCGGTCAGGAACTGGTCCAGCTTTGACGAGTCCCCCTTGCTCAGCTTGACGGCCAGGCTCTTGGCGTCGTTGGTGACATAGTCGAGGACGCTCTTGCTGTAGAGCTGGCGCTTGGCGATGTCGGCCGCGGACGCCTTCGGATCGTAACCGCGAAACAGCGTGTTGAACGCCTGCAGCGGGTCGGTGATCTTCGGCACCGGCGTCTTGGCGTCCGACCACGAGACGTTGCGCGTGTACCCGCAGCTGTATCCGCTGTCGCAGCCGCCCGCCGATGCGCCGCCGTCCAGGCCCAGCTGCAGCGACGGCAGCCCCGGGGTCAGGTGGCCGACGGCCTGGGCGGCGATCTGATCGACGGAGATCCCCAGCTGCAGCGTCGGGCTGCTCTTGGCGGCGTGGGCGCAGGTGAGGAACGCGCACGTTCCGGAGGCGTGATCGCCCAGCCCCTCGGGCGCGGCCGGCGTGTTCTCGAGGCCGGTGATGACCGAGAAATCGGCGCGCAGGGGTTCCAGCGGCATCAGGATCGGCGGCGTCTGGTAGGCCGTCCCGGTGGTGGTGGGACGGAACGAATCCATCCAGAACCCGTTCGGCATCCACCAGTAGATGACCCGCCGCCGGGCGCCGGCCGCCTGCGCGCGCGCCGTGCGCGGCGCCAGCGATTCAAGAAAGGGCAAGCCGACGACGGCGGCGCCGCCACCCAGGAACAGGCGCCGCGACAGCGCGCGCCGCAGCCGTGGAACCGTCTTCATTGCATGCCTCCCGGGTACCCGCGCCGTGAAAGAAAGCTGGGACTGCTGACGATGCTGGTCAGCAGCTGCCCGAACTGCAGACCGCCCTTCTTGAACTGATCGGTCATCGCGGCCAGCGCCGGGGCGTCCATGCTGTTCGGGCTGGTCAGATCGGGCGTGCGCCCCAGCGCGTACGTGAACAGCTTGTTCGCCAGACAGGCCGAGAACTCCGGATCACTGGCGATGATCTGGGCCATCTCGGACTCACCGTTGAACGTCTGGCCGTGCAGCGTCCCCGTCGCGTCGATGGGCAGGCTGCCGTCCATGGTGCGGTAGGCGCCGATGGCGTTGTAATTCTCCAGGCCGAAGCCGATGGGGTCCATCAGGCTGTGGCAGGCGGCGCAGGTGGCGTTCGACGCGTGGCCCTCCAGCACCTGGCGCAGCGTCAGCATGCCGGTGGGATCGGGCGCCAGGTTGGTGTTCACCTTGTCCGGCGGGGGCGGCACGTTCTCGCACAGCAGGTTCGTCAGCACGAACTTGCCGCGCAGAACCGGCGACGTGATGTTGGCGTGCGAGTTGACCGTCAGCAGAAGCCCCTGCGACAGCAGCCCGCGGCGGTGCGCGCTGGCGGCCAGATCGACCTTCGTGGGCTGGGTCGATCCCACCGCCGGCAGCCCATAGAACTGGGCCAGCGGATCGGTCAGGTAGGTGAACTGCGCGTTGATCAGCTGATCGGCCGGCAGCTTGTTGAAGGCGACCTGCTGAAACAGCATCTGCGTCTCTGACTTCATCGCCGCACGAAGGGCGCTGTTAAAGTTGGGGAACAGCATCGAATCCGGCGTCACGGAGTCGATGTTGCGAATCAGCAGCCACTGGCCGGCGAAGTTGTCGATCAGGGCGCGCGCCTTCGGATCGGCCAGCATCCGCGTCACCTGGGTGGCCATGGTGGCGGGTTCGTGCAGGTTGCCGATCTTCGCCGCCGAGAAGAGCTGATCGTCGGGCATCGAGCTCCACACGAAGTACGACAGGCGCGAGGCCAGTTCATAGTCGGTGATCGCGTGGGGCGTCAGCGAATCGGGGGCGGGATCGAACTCTGGCCGGAAGAGAAAATTCGGCGACAGCAGCGCCGCCTGGACCGCCAGGGCGAACCCCGTCTCGACGGGATCATTCTGCGCCGTCGCCAGCGTGACCAGCGCCATCAGGTTGCCGACCTCGGCGTCGGTCACCGGGCGGCGCCAGGCGCGGGGCAGGAACGCGGCCAACGACGTGCGCGCGCAGGCCGCCCCGCCGGTCGCCAGATCGCAGGTGGTCAGCAGGGCCCGCTGCGTGGGGTTGGCCAGCGCGGCCGGAACCAGCGACGACACGGCGGTGTTGTACGTGTTGATGTGCTGCGCCGCCACCGTCAGCACGGCGGCGATGTTGTCGAAGTCGGTGCCGCGATCGTCCGGCGGAAAGTTGAACTTGACGCTGGGATGCGCGTCGGCGGGCGCCAGGCCCAGCAGGTCCCGCATGGTGTTGTCGTACTCGGCCAGGTTCAGCCTGTGCATCGGCACCGTGCCCGGGTCGGTCGCCTTGTTGCCCGGTCCCGCGCCGCCGACCCCCATCCCCCCCAGGCCGGTCCCCCCGCCGCCGGTGGCGCCGGATCCCCCGCCCACGGATGGACCGATGTCCCCCTGGCAACCAGCCGCCGCCGCCGCGCCCAGCAGCGCGGAGATGAAGACTGCCTTCGTCATGCCTTTGGCCATTTCAGCGCTCCCCTTTCGGCGGTCGGACCAATCCGCACCACCTACTAGATGAAGAGACGGCGCGGCAGCCATCACCAGGCAGCCAAAGGCGCTTTGGGCTGCGCGGGCATGGGAACTGGAATCACAGGGGCGGCCGGGTTGGCTTCAGCGCCTCTTCACGAACGTGTTGTTGTTCAACTCGGCAAAGGCCAGTTCCAGTTCTTCCTGCGTGTTCATCACGATCGGGCCCTGCCAGGCGATGGGTTCGCGGATGGGCTGGCCGGCGACCAGCAGAAACCGCAACGGGCCATCGGCCCGGGCCGCTGCAGAGACAAAGTCGCCGTCCTGAAACTCGACCAGGGTGCGATCCCCGATCGGTGACGGGTGGTCAGCGTCCAGGCGGCCATGGCCCTCGAAGACGTAGGCGAACACGGTGTGCCCGCGCGGCGTTGGGTGCACGAACGTCGCCCCCGGCGGCACCGTCACGTCCAGATACTCCGGGCGGCTGGCGACGTCGCGCACCGGCCCGTGCACGTCCCCTACCCGGCCGGCGATGACCCTGACGGAGGCGCCGCCGGCGGCGTCGGTGATCACCGGGATCTCGCTGGCCTCGATGCCGCGATAGCGGGGCTCCGACATCTTGCTGGCGGCCGGCAGGTTGGCCCACAGCTGAAAACCGTACATCGCGCCCGAGGGTTCGCCCTTCGGCATTTCCTGGTGGATGATCCCGCTGCCGGCGCTCATCCACTGCACGTCGCCGGGCCCGATGACGCCGCGGTTGCCCAGGCTGTCCTGGTGCTCGACGTGGCCGCGCAAGACGTAGGTGATGGTCTCCATCCCGCGATGCGGGTGCCAGGGGAACCCCTGCCGGTAATCATCGGGACGGTCCGACCGAAAATCGTCGAGCAACAGAAACGGATCAAACCGTTCCGGCGCACCAAATCCGATCGCCCGATGCAGGCGCACCCCGGCCCCCTCCATCACCGCGCGGCTTCGGGTGACGCGCTCGATTCGTCGCTGGGTGGACATGGGGGGATGGTAGCGCAATCGCGGTGGGGGGCGGCGGCGGCGTAGGGTTTGGGGCACCAGGGCGAACACGACTCGCCTGCAGGACAATGTTCTTATTCCTGCGAGGCCGATCCGCCGCGAGCGCGCCGCCGAAAAGGGATCAGACACCTGCGAATCCAAACCGCCCAAACTCCGGCCCGGTTCGTAAATTCGTGCGCGAGAGGCCCTTCCCGGCACCGACGCTGGGATAGTGGTTATCGCAGCGGGCGTCGCTGTAGAATAGTAGTTAGCCAGACGACGATGGCCCACTTCGCCGATCTCGACACCGCGACCCAGATTGCCATCGGCCCTCACGTTCGGGCGATTGGATGGTTGTCGGCGGAGCACTCGTATCCCAAGGGAGCGGCTTCCGAGTCGTTTATCGCTCGCCTACAAACGCTTTGCGCCGGCTGGATTGGCTCCGTTCGGGCATTGCACTGGCCGGTGGCAGCCGGCCCTCATACTTGCGAACTCTGCAAAGAGTTCCGCGCGTCGGGGAATTTTGGCATTCCGGCCGGCGGGGTCCTGTTCGTGGCACCGGA
>DATLVT010000795.1:0-11617 GCA_035577105.1 Polyangia bacterium | reverse complement strand
AGGAGACGCCTTCGATCGTGCGGGTGACGAAATACATGGTCGACGTGGCGCCGTCGATCACGGGCGTCCCCACGATGCCGATGGTGGCGGTGAAATCCAGATAGGGCTGGCAGGACTGTCCCACCTGGCTCTTGTGCGTGACCTGGCCGGCGCCGTTGAAGTTCCGTTGCCACAGCGGATCGCCGGGGGCGTCGGCGTCGAAGGCGTAGACCGTGTTGCTGGTGGTCGCCACGTAAAGGACGTTTCGCTTCTTGCCGGCCACCGTGATCGCCGAGGCGTACAGAGGCTGGGCATAGACCTCGTCGTCGATCGGCAGCTGAAACAGACGGCCGAATCGCGCGGGCGTCAGCAGGGCCGGCACCAGCGCCGTCTCCGACGGATTCACGCCGGTTCGCTGGTTGTCATAGCCGCGGGTGAAGACGTTGACCCCTGGTGACGCCGGGTCCGTTCCGCCGCCTTGATCGTTCGCGACGTCACCGCCGGCAGCTCCGTCCATCCGGCCACCGGGGGCGTCTTCCCCCGCCGCGCCGTCGACAGTGGGCAGGCCGGCGTCGGTCGTCGGCGAGCCACCCGGGGGATGCAGGCTGGAGCAGCCGCTCGACAGGAGCGCCAAGACGCCCAGGCAGGTCAGCATCGACGTCAGCGTGAGACTTCTCATGAACGTGAGGGGAGCGCCGATGGCTGGACCAAGGTCGTTGCAACGCGGGTGCCGGCGCCCCCGCCCCACGAAGACGGCGCTACCCGGGCAGAAGCCGCCGGGCGTGTGCGGCGCTGCGCCGGCGAAGAGATCGGGCGTGGCGCATCGTGCGCCGTGGCCTGGCGCTTGGCGCGACACCGCTCCCGATGTCCGCCGCCGACAGGCGCCCGACCGGCGCCACCCCGGTGGGTTCGAAGAATGGTGCGCGCCGTGCATTGCCAGGCGGCCATGAACAATGGCGGTCGGCCGCGCTTGGGACTTTCGGCGTTGTGGTTGCTGGTCTGCGGCGCGGCTGGGTGCGGGTGTGAATTCCATGCACCGGGGCAACTGCGCGCCGACGGTTCGGTTGATTCAGCGCCGACCGACGACGGCAACGTCGGTGGACAGACAGGCGATGACGGACCGGGTTTGGGCACCGGGGGCTTGGGGGGCATTCCCCTCATCGTCGGGTCGGGTGGCTTCGCGGACAGCGGCGCGGGAAGCACCAGCAGCATCGGCAACGACGGCAGCGCGGTCGACGGGGGCGATGCCGGCTCTGATGGCGGCCTCCTGCCCAGCGACCCCCGCTGGCTGCCCGCGCACATGGGCGGGGCCATTCCCGTCGGGGCATTTCCGGGTGGACAGGAAGGGGCGACGACGTTTTACGTCTGTCGCGCGGCGTACAACGGCGGCATCCAGAGCGGAAAAGCCTTTCCCATGGGCCGATGCAATTTCAGCTGGGGCGGGCTGGAGCTGACGGCCGACAGTTACCAGGTCCTGGTGGGCGCTCTTTACACGTGGCAGCCCGAGACGGGACCTCTGACGGCGGTGCCGCCAGGCGCCGTGCCTTCCGGGAACGACGGCGCGCAGACATTGTACGTCTGCCGGGCGACGTACATGACCGGCATCCACCCCGGCAAGCTGGGCTATGGCCACTGCTACATCGGTTACGGCGGCAAGGAGGTGGTGCTGGAAACCTTCGATCTCCTGATGAACATGACCGAGCCCCCGCCGCCGAAGCTGAGCGATCGTTCAAGGTGGCGCGCCATGGCCTCCGACAGCACCGCGCAGAGTCCGCCCAGCCAGGCCTTCGACGACGATCCGAAGACACGCTGGGGCAGCGGGCACCAGCAGTACGGCAACGAGTGGTTCCTGCTGGATCTGGGAGCCGCTTTCACGATCAACCAGGTCTCGTTGAACGAAGGCGCCTATGCGTATGACTATCCGGTCCGATACGCGCTGGGCGTGTCGTTGACGTTCGACGATGCACAGCCGGTCAGCAGCCAGTCGTTCCAGATGCTGACCTCCGGAAGCGGCGCCGCCACCGTCACGACCATTCCATTCGCCGCCACCAGGGCCCGCTATATCCTGATCAAGCAGTCCGGCCAGAGCAGCGGCAGCTGGTGGTCGATCGCGGACCTGACGGTGTCGGGGCCCTAAGGACAACCGATGCGCTGGGTGCCCAGGACCACCTCGTCAAAGCGCGCGTTCTGCTGAGGGGCGTCCTTCTGGTAGGCCTCCCAGTCAAGGACCAGCTTGTTAAAGCGGGCAGGGGCCTGCCAGGCGGTGGGATTGCCCAGGCTGCAGGTTCCGGCGTGGCCAGCCACGTCGATCTCGGTCTGGGCTTTTCCGTCCAGCCACAGGTGCAGTTCGTTGGTGCCGCCGTCGATGTGCCATTCGACGCAGACCCATTTCATCGTCGGCAGCGTCTGCGTGGTCGCCTTCAGCTGACACTGGACGTCGGCGGGCGGATCGCCATTCTGGGGGCCGCCTCCGCGCAGCGCCACGGCGCCTGTCGCGTCCAGGATGCGCGTGCGCTGCAGGTACGAGACGGCCAGCTTGCCGCCGCTGCCGCCAAAGCTGTACTGGGCAATCTTGGTCGTGGAGCCAGCCTGAAGGCCGCTGAGGTGGATGAAGTTCCAGTCCGAGACGGGCGGCAGCGCCTTCACCCAGAACATCACGCGGCCATAGTGATCCAGCGGCGCCACCGCCTGGTCGTCGGGCCGCTGGCGGACGATGCCGGCATAGCGCAGGTCGCCGGCCTCGGTGTCCAGGCCGACGTTCTGCTTGCCCTGGAACGACATCGACGTCCAGACGTACGGATTGCCGTGGAACTTGTACTTCAGCCAGTTGGGGCTGAAGTCCTGGGTGAGGTTGGTCTTGGGGTCCAGGGGATAGGACTCGAAATCGTCGCAGAAGACCGCGCCCGGCGCGCAGCCGGCGGCGGGAGCGTCGCCGGTTCCGCCGTCGCCGTCACCGCTGCTTTCGCCGCCGGAGTTGCCGTCGCTGCTGATGGTCGTGGCGTCGGTCGGGATCGGCGCGCCGCCCGCGTCGCTGCCGCCCGGCGCCGCGTTCGAGCCGCCGGCGGCGCCGCCGCCAGCGCTGACGCCGCGTCCGCCGCTGCCGCTGGGCGTCCCGCCCGGCGACGTTGCCTGGCCACAGGCCGACAGCACCATCGCCAGCGTCGGGATCAGGCAAGCGCCAAGCGAACGCATCAACAGGGCGACGGCTACTTGTTGACCGTTGCCTTGCCGACCAGGTCGCGCGCCTGGGCGATCAGCGCTGCGTCCATGACGCCGTTGGCCGCCGTCACCTCGGGGAGCGTCAGGAAGATCTCCGCCTTTTTGATCTTGCCCAGCAGGATGCTGGGATTCCAGACGGAGGGCGTCTTTTGCAGTTCGTCGACCAGGATCCACATGAACATGCGCCACTGGTTGGCGGCGTAGGTCTGGTACAGCGCCTTCTGCTCCGGCTCGGCCGGCATGTACTTGAGCTGGTAGTTGTTGATGGTGTTGAAGTTCTTCTCCTCGGCGAAATTGGTCACCACCGGGAAATAGCCCGACCGCATGGTCATGGGCGTCACCGGGTAACGGCCGAGATCGGGGTGGAAGAACGGGAAGACGTTGGGCGTGCGCGGCAGCGTGGTGTACTTCATCATCTCCAGCGACCGCTTGCTGACGATGAACGCGCCGTGAATCGGCGACGACCCGTTGTCCAGGAAAGTCTCCTGCGTGAAGTACTCGTCCCCCTCGGCCACGTAATCCGCCTCGACGTTCATGGTGCTGGGGTCCAGCGAAAAGCCCAGCCAGAACCAGGGCACGATGATCCGTTCCAGCTGCTCCCTGGCGTCGTTGCGGGTCAGGCCGGGCAGGGTCTCCTTGGGCACCGAGAACTTGCCGTCCCCGACGGCCAGCGTGGCGCCGACGTTGTGGATGAAGTCGCGCTGGTTGGCGCCCACCATCCAGATCGAATTCAGGTTGGCCCCCGCCACCACCGGAAACGGCGTGTACGGCTGTCCGGTCGTCGCCGAGTCGCCGGCCGCCAGCTTGGCCAGCAGGGGATCGCCGGTCGCCTGCTGCCGGAAAAGAAAGTTGGCGATCTGGACCGAGAGATACTTGTTCTTGAACCAGCTCTCCTCGGCGCGCGGTGATTTCATCAAGATGGCCTTGATGGTCTCCAGCGTGGGATTGGCCAGATAGGCGTCGTGCAGCGGATAAAGAGCGGCCGCCGTCGCCGCGGTCAGCACGGGCACGTCGGTGATCCAGTCGGCGATCGTGCCGTGGTCGTCGCACAGGTGGTGGTCCGGGCAGGGGACGTTGACGCCGTCGTTGTTGAAGATGTCCTCGGTATAGCGATTCAGCGGGATACCGACCTTCAACGTTCGCAGGTTGACCGCGCCCAGCTCGTCCCAGGCCTTGTGCGCCGCGGCCGCCGAATTGATCGGCGCGCCCATCAGCGTCGGCACGACTGTCTTCAGCTCTTGCCCGAAGGCCCTGTCGCGCTCGGCGGCTGACTTGCCGGGCAGCACCTGCCCGCCTGGTTGAAACGGACGGTACGCCAGCGGATCGGGCGGCTGGACGATGTTGTACCTGGCCCGCAGCGCGTGGACCATGTCGATGATGTCTTCGACCAGTGGCTGGCTGGTGTGCGTGAAGGCGCGGCGATAGATCGCGCTGTCGGCGTAGCCGATGAACGCCAGGTCGATGGCGTCGGCGCCGTGACAGAAGACGCAGGCGTTCTGATCGACGTCGCCGGGCGTGCGCCAGGCCTTGAGCCCGCGCTGGTAGGCCTCGTCGATCTGGGCGGGTGTCCAGCTGGCCTCCGGGCGGGACAGGCAATAAGCCGCCGGCGCCGGAACGTCGGCCGTGCTGGGCGGGGGCGCGTTGATGTACGCGGTGATGGCGGCCAGGTCCGCGTCGGGCAGGCGCGCCGTGCTGAACGCCGGCATGCGCGCGGCGATGGTCTGGCCTTGCGGCGTGGTGACGGTCAGCTTGTCGCTGATCCGTCCCGACCGCACGATGGCGGCGATGTCCGGGGCGCTCTTGTTGAGGCGCAACGAAGGATAGCCGTTGCGGCCACTGGCGTTGACGCCGTGACAGCTGGAGCAGGCGCTGACATAGGCAGGCGGCGCCGCACCCGGGGTCAGGTCGGCGGCGCAGGAGGCGGTGGTCGGTTCCGGGGTTCCCGGCCCGTTCGGGACACCGCCGGCGCCGCCACCGGGGAGGGGCGAGATCGTGCCCCCGGTGCCGGGTCCTGGGGTCGCACTGTTTCCGCCCGAGGCGTTGCCGGCGCCCGGGGTGCTGCCGCCGGAGCCCGGCGTTCCGGGCATTCCGGTCGACAGCATCTCGGGAGAACAGCCGCAGGTGAACAGCAGGCCAAGGCCGACAGCGGCGAACGACAGGTCGGATTTGTACCCCATGGCAAGACAGTGGAGTCGGTGGCCGAAACCCGTTGCGCCTCCTGTTTTTTTGTGGCGCCCGGCCCTCTTCAGCGCGTCGGTTGACGTAGACTGGCGGCCATGAGTGGCGATGCCCGGTTGCGCGTTCTGGCCGAGGTGTCGAACGCCTTTGCGATGGTGGCCACCGACTATCGGCTGCTGCTGGACGAGATCGCCAAGACCACGGCCTATCTGGTCGGCGACGGCTGCCAGGTCACGCTGATCGAGGCCGACGGCGAGACCCTGTTCAACGCGGCCAGCGCCCACCGCGATCCCCAGCTGGAATCCGTCTATAAAAGCTATCTGGCCGGCGTGGGGGTGGCCAAGACCACCAGCCAGTCGGTGTCCGCCATCGTCGCTCGCACCGGCCAGCCCAAGCTGGTGGCCGACATCTCGCCCGCCAGCGTGGCCGCCCAGAGCGACGACGCCCTCCGACCCCTGGTGGCCCGCCTCAACGTCCACAGCTTTGTGGTGGTCCCCATTCGCGCGCGCGGCACCGTCATCGGGACGCTGTCGTTGATGCGCAGCGGGCCGGGCCGCGGTTACACGGGGGATGATCTCATCTTGCTGCAGGACCTGGCCGATCGATCGGGACTGGCCATCGAGAATGCGCGCCTTTACGATCAGCTGGAACGGCGCGTGCGCCAGCGGACCGCCGAGCTGGAGGCGGTCAACCAGGACCTGGAGGCATTCAGCTACTCGGTCGCTCACGATCTGCGGGCGCCCCTGCGCAGCATCGACGGATTCAGCCGGGCGGTGCTGGACGAATACGCCGAGCGCCTGGACGACACCGGACGCGAGCACCTCAAGCGTGTGGTCGGCGCCGCTCAACACATGGGCCAGCTGATCGACGGCCTGCTGGATCTGTCGCGGGTCAGTCGGGCCGACCTGCGCCGCGAACGGGTCGATCTGTCGGCGCTGGCGCGCGACGTGGGCGCGCGGCTGGCACACGCACACCCGCATCGAACGGTCGAATTCACCGTGGAACCCGGGTTGCAAGCCAACGCCGACCGCCGCCTGGCCGAAGTGGTGCTGACCAACCTGATCGGCAACGCCTGGAAGTTCACCGGCGATCGCGCCAGCGCCCGCATTCGCCTGGGGGCGCGCCCCGGCGGGCATCCACGGGTGTTCTTCGTGCGCGACAACGGCGCCGGTTTTCCCATGGCCCAGGCGGATCGGCTGTTCGGCGTGTTTCAGCGCCTGCACGGCGATGACGAGTTCGAAGGGACAGGCATCGGCCTGGCCACCGTGCACCGGATCGTGCGCCGCCACGGTGGCCGGATCTGGGCCGAATCAGAGGTAGGTGTGGGCGCCACCTTCTTTTTCATCCTGGAAGCCGGAGAAAAATAATCAGGGAAAAGACGTAAGAAGGGCGGCAGGTCCAATTTGCGGTGCTACGTTTTCCTTGTTGGGGGGAGGTGTCGTGATGCTGTACGTGGCGCTGTTTTTCTTCGTGGGGGCGATGGTCCTGATGGTGCTGGATCTCGTCGGGCTCACACCGGCCGCAGCCGTCATTGCGACAATGGCGTTGCTGCTGTCGTTCGGGATTCTGGGCGCCCAGGCGTTGGCCAGCGAATACCACCGTCGGCACCTGCCTCACTGAGACGCTGAGACCAGGCGAGGACGGTCCGGCGCTATACTTCGCCGGGATACTGTCCTTGATGAAGCCTGGCTGTCGCCGCCGTTTTCGCTGCCTCGCCGCTGCGTTCATCGTCGCCTGGGCCGCGGCGATCGTCTGCCGATCGGCGCCGGCGTTTGCTGACGGAGGTTGCCGCCTTCTCCAGTATTCGTTCGAACCCGACTGTCTTGTGCGAAACGCCGCCGGCGCATGCCAGTTCGATCGGGCGCGCCCTGATCTCGGACCGCAGATCGCGGTCTGGATCGAAGACGGGCAAGGCGCGTTCGTCGACACGCTGATGGTGACCAATGCCGTCGCCTTGTACGGGATCGGCAACCGTCCGGGGCGCTGGGATCTCCGGTCGGGGCCGCGCTTTCCCTACGGTCGCCGGCCCATGGCGCTGCCGGTGTGGGCGCACCGGCGCGGCACGCCTTACCAGGCCGTCGTGATGAACGACGGCCTCGAGGGCTGGATGACCTTTCACGAGACGATCTCGTCGCCCGAGCCGTATTTCTGCCGGCCCATGGAGCGATCGGAGGTGGTCGACGCCGTCACCTGCGCCAGCGGGACCTTCCGGGACGCCAAGGGTCTTCTCGACAGGTCGCAGCCTCCGTCTTACTACCCGCCGCGCGGCGATCTGATCGACTGGGCCGACGCCTGTGTCCCGCGGATCAGCTCGTCCGGCAATTCGTGCGACTACGGCGACGCGCCGAAGTTCGGGGTCCTGAACGATCTCGACGCCGTCGCCACCGCCACACCGCTTTACGACCAGACGTTCACCGGTGCCTGGCGGATGCCGTCCCGGCTGCCAGACGGCGATTACGCGCTGATGCTCGAGGTGAGCAAGGAGTTCGACAGCAACGCCAGCTTCTCTCACGTCTCATATCTGGAGCCGCACGAGGTGCAGTACTTCAGCGACTTCGGTCTCGACGGAAACATCGGGCAGCCGTCGCTGGTCTATCGCCTTCCATTTCATGTCGCCGCGAATGGCGCGATCGCGGGGCTCAGCACGCTGTCGGCGATCGGCGCCGGCGACTGGACGGGCGACACCGGCGACCTTCTGCCGGTGGACAGCACGATCAGCGACGGGCCCGGCAGCGGCCAGGGCCGGCTGCGGGTCGCCGACGGCCCGGGCGGGATGGGCCGCGTCCACCTGGTCGAGACGTCCTGCCCGCCCATCGATTGCGCCACCGCGCCCGCTCCTGAGGCGCCGCGGATCGAACCGACGATGAAGGCGGAGGCCACGTCGGTCGCGCTGACCTTCCGGCAGTCGACCGACGAGGGCGGACCGGTGATCGCCTACGAGCTGCGGCGGGCACCCGCGCCGCTGGACCGCGCCCATCCCTACGCGCCGCTGGACGTCACGTCGTTTCCGCGCTGGGCCGCCGCGCCGGCGCCTCCGGCCCTGGCGCCGGGCATGCTGACCGACGTGACGCTGACCGGCCTGGAGCCGCAGACCACGTACGACATTGGATTGCGCGCCGAAGGAACATGCGGCTGGTCGGCGCCCACCTTTGTCCGGGTCACGACGCTGCAGCAGACGTACACGAAGCTCTCTGGCTGTGTGATCGCCACCGCCGCCTATGGCAGCGACCTGGAACCCGACGTCGCGCTGCTCCGGCGACAGCGAGACTGGCTGGCGTCGCGATCGGGGATGGCCCGGCTGGCCGCGCTCCTGTACGGCGACACCGCGCCCCCGCTGGCCGCCCTCATTTCACAGTCGGACGTCGCCCGCGCCGTTGTCCGCTCGGTGCTGCGACCGATGGTGGCGCTCGACGTCGCGGCCAGCGGCGCGGCGCACTAGCGCTTCGTCGCCGAATCCGTCACACGGATCAGACGACCGAAGGTCACTCCTTGCACCACAATCGAGAAAACCGCCACGACGTAGGTGATGGCTTGAATGGTCTGACGCCCGGCGATCTGCGGTCCCAATGACAGGGCCATCGCCAGCGACAGCCCGCCGCGCAGTCCGCCCCAGGTCAGGATCTTCACGGCGTGCGGCTGAAACGACACCAACCGCTTCATTGCCACCACCGTGGCCCCGACGCTGAGAAACCTGGCCACCAGCACGAAGGCCGCCGCGATCAATCCAATCAGCAGCAGCGTTCCCGTGAAGCGCACCACCAGGACCTGAAAACCGATCAGCACGAACAGCACCACGTTCAATGCTTCGTCGATCAGCTCCCAGAAGGTGTCGAGGTGCTGGAGGGTCCGTGCCGACATGGCGTGGGCGCGACCGGGCCCGCCCACCAGCAGACCCGCCACGACCACGGCCAGTGGGCCGGACATGTCCAGCGCCGTGGCCAGCGAGTAAAGCCCGGAGGCCAGGCCCAGGGTCAACAGGATCTCGACCTGATAGTTGTCGACGCTGCGGAGCATGAGGATAGCCAGCCAGCCAGCTCCAAACCCCACGGCCAGGCTCCCCACCACCTGCTTGCCCAGCAGGACGGCGACGGTGCCGGCATCGACGTGACCGGTGGCGCCGGCCGCTCCCATCAGGCCCAGGATGATCGAGAAGGTGACGACGCCGATTCCGTCGTTGAACAACGCCTCGCCGGCCATCTGCACCTGGATGGCCTTGGGCGCCGAGGTCGAGCGCAGCATGGCCAGCACGGAGATGGGATCAGTGGGCGAGATGATCGCCCCGAAGAGGAGACACTCCACGATCGTCAGCTGGCCCCCGAACCAGCCGGTCAACGCCCAGGTCAGGCCGCCCACCAGAAAGGTCGAGGCCACCACCCCGACCGTGGCCAGCACGCCAATCGCCCACCGCTGACCGACCAGCTCGTCCAGATCGACCGCCAGGTTCAGGGCGCCGGCGAAGAGCAGGAATGCCAGCATGCCGTTCAAGACCAGCTCGCTGAAGCTGAGGCGTTCGACGAACGCGGTGGCCAGGGCGTGCACCGGGAGGCCCGCGGCGCCCGCAACCATCAGCACCAGCGAGGCGACCATCACCAGCAGCGTCACGCCGATCGTCGTCGGCAGGTGAAGCAGCCGATGATTCAGGAAGCTGAAGACGGCCGCCAGGACGATCAGCAAGGACAGCGCATTGAAGGCCGACATCTCAGCCGGGAGGATAGGCCTCGGCGCCCATCTCGGTCGAATCGAGCCCGATCGCCTCTGTCTCGGCGGAGACGCGGTTGCCCATCACGCGATCGACCACGCGAAAAAAGAAAAACGCCGCCGGAAAGACGAACGCCACATTGGCCGCGACGCCCACCACCTGCGCCAGCAGCTGCGTCGGATCGCCGAAGATGAGGCCTCGGACGTGCCCGGCCACGCCGTTCCAGCCGGCGCCGTAGGTCCCGTCGGCGAACAACCCGACCGCCAGCGCTCCCCACAGGCCGCAGACGCCGTGCACGGCGATGGCCCCCACGGGATCGTCGATGCGAAAACGACGCTCCAGCAGCACCACCGCCCAGGCCACCAGGCCGCCCGCCACCACGCCGATCAGGACGGCGGCGGCCGGGCTGACGAAGGCGCACGGCGCGGTGATCGCCACCAGGCCGCCCAGAAGGCCGTTGCAAACCATTCCCACGTCGGGCTTGCGCTGAAAATGCCAGACGTAGAGCATGGCGGTGAAGGCGCCCGCGCTGGATGAGAGCATGGTGTTGACGGCGATGGTGGCGATCTGGGGATCGGCCGCCGACAGCGTCGATCCGGCGTTGAACCCGAACCAGCCAAAGGCCAGCACCAGGGTGCCCACCACGGCCATCGGCAGGTTGTGGCCCGGTATGGCCGCGATGGTGCCGTCCCGGCGGAACTTACCGGCGCGCGGGCCCAGGACCAGCGTGCCGGCCAGCGCGATGATCCCACCCGTCATGTGCACCACCGACGATCCGGCGAAGTCGACGTGCCCATGTCCCAGGCCCAGGGTGACGCCCAGGCCCGCCAGCCAGCCGCCGCCCCACACCCAGTTTCCGTATAGCGGGTACAGCAGCGTGGAGACAAACACGGCATAGACCAGAAACGCGGAGAATCGCCAGCGCTCGGCCAGGGCGCCGGTGGGGATGGTGGCGGCGGTGTCCATGAAGACGACCGCGAAGAGGAACATGGCCAGGTGGGAGGGGTTGTGGGGCACGCTGACCAGCGCGAACTTCGACAGGCCGAACAGGCCAAAGGCGTGCCCCCGCAGCGTCAACCCCACCTCATGCGCCCCGGGAAACGCTGCTCCCAGCGACGGCCATTCGTGAACACCCCCCATCATCAACCCGTACCCGACCAGCCAGAAACCCAGCACGCCCACCGGGTAGACCGCCAGGTTCATCGCCATGGTGTTGACGGCGTTCTTGCTGCGCGTGAAGCCGGTCTCGACCATGGCGAAACCGACCTGCATGAACATCACCAGGAATGCCCCCAGCAGGACCCAGAGCAGATTCACCGATTGGGTCAGGGACGATGGCATGTCAGTCTCCCTTCACAGTGGTCGGCGCCGTCGCTGGCGGCCCGCTGTCCTGGCGATGGCTGAGCCACATCAACGCCGCCAGGGCGACCAGAATTGACACCACCGTCGCCGGCAGCGCCATCCGCCGCCCGATCGGTCCGCGTCGGCGCGCGCGCGACTGATCGGCCTCGGGATCGACCAGCGCGGCCGCGGCCGGATCGC
>DATLVT010000794.1:0-7267 GCA_035577105.1 Polyangia bacterium | reverse complement strand
CGCAGGCGCCGGTGACGACGCGGGCGTCGGGTGAGCCGCTCTTGCCACCCGAACCGCCCGAACCGACGGTGCCGCCGCTGCCGCTTACACCGCCGCTGCCGACGACGCCGCCGCTCCCGACGACGCCGCCACTGCCGACGGCGCCGCCACTCCCGACGACGCCGCCCTGCCCGCCCGAGCCCGCGCCGACGTCCCCGCCCGTGCCAGCCCCGTCACCACCGCTGCCGTCGCCGCCGCTGCCGTCGCCGCCGCTGCCGCCACTCGCCGCGCCTCCTGTTCCCACGTTCGTCGCGTCGCCTATCCGCCCGTCGACACCGGAGATCATTTGCGAGGTGAAGCGCTCGGCGCCGCTGCAGCCCCCGGCCAGCCCGGCCAGCACCAGCAGCCGGCCAGCAAACCCGGAGCGAACGACTCGCAGGGCCATATCTATATAGTGTCGGGCGCCGGCACATTCCGTTAGCACCGGACGCCAAATCAGTCCTGTCGCAGCAACTACATGGCGACACCTGTAAGGCGCGCGCGTTCGTCTTGCCCACCGTGTGCGTTGGCTCACGGAAATGCGGGCAACGCGGCGGTCAAGGCGGCGGACGGTGATCTCTAGGCGCGGGTCAGGGTGAGGCGCGCGCGGCTGGCGGCCAGCGCGCCGGCCGCCCCTCCTTCGCGATCGGGCAACCAGACGCTGACCGACATGCCGCCGCCCTGCCGACGGGCAAAGCCCAGCCGCCCCTGGTGCAGCTCGACGATCTCGCGGGACAGCGCCAGACCAAGGCCGTCGCCGCTTGGTTTCGTGGTGAAGAACGGGAGAAACACGTTCTGCATCACGTCGTCCGAAATCCCGGGCCCGCGATCCAGCACGGAGATCCGGCACCCACCCTCCGCGCCGGTCTCGATGACCACCTTCACCTCGCCCGGAGGTCCCCCCGCTTCATGCGCGTTCTTGACCAGGTTGATCAGCACCTGCTGGATCTGCGCGCTGTCGAAGAAGCCCGGCCGGGCGGGCGCCTCCCCGATCTGCAACCCGGGCCAGAACCCGCGCAAGCCGTCGAGGAAGGGTCTCCAGGGAACGGAGACAGGTTGGGGCGCGGGGATCTTGGCCAGCGTGGCGTATCCGTCGAGGAAGCTCTGCAGGTGCAGGGCGCGCTCCTGGATGGTGTCGAAGACGGTCGACAGCTTGGGCAGGTGCTCGGGCCGTTGCAGGATGATCTTCGCGGACCCGATCAGTGACGAGATGGGGCCAAGCGAGTTGTTCAGCTCGTGACTGATGATGCGAATGACCTTCTTGAGATTGACGACCTCGTGCCGGTTGATCTCCTGGGTCACGCTCCTCACCGCGATCAGCGTCTGGCCATCGTCCAGGTGTCGTCGCGACAGGTGAAACGTCTCGCGCCCGGCCGCGCCGTCCACGCTGAACAGCTCGTCCCCCTCCGACAGGACGGCCCGCCGAAGAGAGACCGGCGCCCGCTCGATCATCGAAAGAAAGTTCTGCCCTTCGACGGTCATCCCCTCGAAGAACAGCTCGCGCGCTGAACGGTTGGTGAAGGTGATCTCTCCGGCGTCGCCGAAGAGCACCATCGCCACCGGCGTCGTCTCGACCACCGTTCGCAGCAGGCCCTCCCGCCGCTCGGCGCTGCGCCGCTCGTCGGCGAGCTGCCTCTCCAGCGCGGACGCCCGTTTCGCCGCTGCGCCGCGCCCGCGCCACGCCCGGACCGCGAACGCCAGCGCCGCCGCCAGCGCCACGCTCTCGAGAATCAACACGGCGGTAGAGATACCCACGGCAACGGCGAGCGTATCCGACCGGCCCCCGCGGCACCAACCCGCACGCCCTGAACCTGCGCGGCTTGGACCCGGGCCACCGCCGGACACCTGTCCGCGCCTGTCCGCGGACAGGTGTCACCGACGGAGAAACAACCGCTGATTCGCCGTCGGTTTTCTTCGGCACGGCGGCTGCACAAGGCCGGCTCGACTTTCGATCGCCGAAACAAGGAGCCCGCCATGATCTCGAGATTCCAGACCTCACTTCGCACCGCCGCCCTGGCCCTGACGGCGACGGTGCTGGCCCACGCCGCCCACGGACAGCAGGCGGCCGGGGCAGAGACCGCCGCGCCCGACGCCGTGGCGCTGACGCCACCAAAGCTGGTCACGTTCATCGACGCCACCTATCCCGCCGCCGCCAGGGCCGCCGGTCTGCAAGGGGACGTCGATCTCCAGATGACGATCGACGCCACCGGCAAGGTCACCGAGGCGCGCGTGATCGCGCCGGTGGGCAACGGCTTTGACCAGGCCGCCCTGGACGCCGTCCGGCGGTTCGTGTTCCAGCCGGCCAGGCGCGGTGACCAGGCGATCGCCGCCCGCATCACGTATCGCTATGTGTTCGCGTTCACCGCCCAGGCCCCGACGGCGCCCACCACCGGGGAGGGGGAGGACAAGGTCCTGTCGCCGGGGAACAACCAGAGCATCGCTGGCGCGAACGAATCGAACGGCACCAGCGAGGCCGTGCAAGCGGCCACGGCCGAGTACGGGGCGACGGCCAGCATCGAGGCCCCTCCGCGCGAAGTCACCAAGCGCAGCCTCAGCGGCGCCGAGCTGCTGCGGATGGCAGGCACGCGCGGCGATCCGTTGAAGGCCATCGAGTACATGCCCGGCGTGGGGCGCTCGCCGCAGGCCGAGGCCATCATCATTCGCGGCTCGTCACCGGCCGACTCCGAGGTGCAGTTCGAGGGCGCCCCGGTCTATCGCCTGTACCACTTCGGCGGCCTGACCAGCTTTGTCCAGCCGCGCCTGCTCGACAAGATCGACCTTTACCCGGGGAATTTTTCGGCCCGCTTTGGCCGCAAGATGGGCGGCATCATCGACGTCGGGGTCCGGGACCCGAAGACCGACGGCCTGCACGGCGTGGTCGACGTCAACGTGGTCGACAGCTCGTTCCTCTTCGAAGGACCGATCGACAAGAACTGGTCATTCGCGGTGGCGGCCAAGCGCAGCTACATCGATCTGTTCATCGACAAGCTGATCCCCAAGGACGAAGCGTCGATCACGGCGGCGCCCGTGTACTGGGACTACCAGGCCATGGTGGCCTACAAGCCCGGCGACGACGATCGCTTCCGGGCCATGATTTACGGGTCGTACGACGATCTCAAGTTGATCCTGGCCCACCCCGCCGACAGCGACCCGTCGCTTCGCGGCGGCGTCAGCTCCAGCAGCGCCTTTCACCGGGCGCAGCTCACCTGGCAGCACCATTACAGCGCCGCGGTCGAGCACGAGATCAACGTGTCCACCGGACCGTTCTCGTTCACCACCAACGTGGGACCCGGACTGGCCGCGACGATTCCAGGCTATGAAGGCTTCCTGCGCTCGGAGTGGCGCGCCCGGCTGGCTGACCGGCTGCGCCTGCTGGGCGGGCTAGACGTCACCTACAACTGGTTCAAATTTTCCTACGACGGTCCCCGCGCCACGCAGGTCGACGGCGATCCTGACACCTTCGGGCCGCTGGCCGGTCGGCAGAATGTCCAGCTGCACAACACCTATGGCTTCCTGCGGCCGGCCGCCTACCTGGAGGCCATCTGGCAGGTCACCGAACGGCTGACCCTGGTTCCCGGCGGACGCGTCGACTACCTGGGCGACGTCCATCGCTGGACCACCGACCCGCGCTTGACGGCGCGTTACCAGCTGACCGCGACCACCCTCATCAAGGGCGGCGTTGGTCTGTTTTCCCAGGCGCCCAGCGGCGCCGAGAGCTTGCCGGTGGTCGGCAATCCCCACCTGCGACCGGGGCGTGCCCAGCACTACAGCCTGGGCGTCGAGCAGGAGCTCGGCACGCGATTGAAGGTCACCGCCGAGGGCTTCTACAAGCGCCTCGACCAGCTGACCGTCAACAGTCCGGTCCCGGGCGAGAACCTGAACAACGACGGCATCGGCCGGATCTACGGCGGCGAGGCGTCGGCCAAGCTGCGGCCGACGGCGCAGTCCAGCGGGTTTGTCTCGTACACGCTGTCGCGCAGCGAGCGCAACGACCACGGGACGGAATGGCGGCTGTTCAGCTGGGATCAGACCCACATCCTCACCGTCGCCGGGGCCTATCGCCTGGGCCGCAACTGGGATCTCTCCGGAACGTTCCGCTACGTGACCGGCAACCCGATCACCCCGGTGGCAGGCAGCATCTACGACGCCAGCAGCGACACGTACAAACCTGTCTACGGCGCCGTCAACAGCGACCGCAGCAACGCCTTCCATCGGCTGGACCTGCGCGTCGAGAAGAGCTGGCACGTGCGCAGCGCCAGCATCGCCGCCTATCTGGACGTGCAGAACGCCTACAACCGGCCCAACGAAGAGGGCCGCTCTTACAACTACAACTTCACCCAGTCAGGCGTGATCGCGGGCTTGCCGATCATTCCCAGCCTTGGCGTCCGCGGCGAGCTTTAAGGAGCAAGGACCATGAACCCCACCACGACGAGAGAGATCATGACTTCAACCACAGAGACCTTTTCATCAACGAAGACCGGGTTGCGGCTGCTCTGCCTCGCTGGCGCGAGCCTGGCCAGCCTGGCGACCTTGCTGTCAGGATGCGGTCCCACGTTCGACCCGGCCTCGCTGATCAACACCACCCGGGTCCTCGGGGCCCGGGTCCAGGTCGAGGGCGCGCCGGATCGCGCGTCGCCGCGGCCCGGTGAGACCGCCGACGTGACGTGGTTGATCTCATCGCCGGCAGCCACGCCGCCGCTCGGCTGGGCGTTCGCGTTGTGCGCGCCGGGGACGGTGGGGGGCAAGACCGCGCTTGGTTGCGAGAGCGCGCCGCTGGCGCTGTTCCAGGGGACGGCCTCTCCGCCCCGGATGACCCTCTCGGTGCCGGCGACGGAAGGCCTTGGCGCCGCCACCAGCCTGATCCTTTACGGCGAGATCTGCCCGGGCGCTGGTTCGACGCCGACGTTCGATCCGCAAAGCGGCATCCCCGCCTGCAGCGGCGGTGGCGGCACGACGGCGTCGCTCGCCATCCCCCTGCAGCGGGGCGACGACGCCAACCACAACCCGGTCGCCGATCGGGCCTTCACCTTCGACGGTCAGGCGTGGCCCGCCCTGGCCGCCGGTGGCGATCCTTGCGTCGCCGGACCACGCGTCTCGGCTGACACCAAGGACCACGTCATCGGCAACACCACCGCCGGCAGCGATCGCGAAGCCTACACGGTGACGGTGGACGCCCCGCCCCAGTCGACGTCGACGCTGGCGCGGGAGAGCCTTCAGATCTCCCAGTTCACGACCGCGGGCAAGCTGAAGAGCCAGTACGCGTTCGTCGAGGGCACCGACGACAGCGCAGCGACGACCGTCGCCGTGACCTGGGAGGCGCCCAAGGCCGTCACTGTGCCGCCAGCCGGGTTGCCGGTCACGTTCACCTTCGTCGTTCGCGACAACCGCGGCGGCATCGACTGGACTACCCGCGTGGCCTGCGTCGTTCCGTAGTGCCTGACGGGCGCTGGCGCACTCCGAAAGAAAACAGGCGCGCGATCTCAACACCTCTCCCGTGTCCGCACGGGAGAGGTCGAGGCGCCGCAGGCGCGAGGGTGAGGGCCGTCCGACGACAGGCGTCGGCCGGCGCTGCTCATGGCTGCCGCGCAGGCGCAGCTCCTTACTGAACTCACCAACCCTTCAGATCATCCGCGCCGGAAGACTCGTTCGATCAATCACCCACCCGCCTCAACACGGAGACACACCATGAAAATCACTGCCGTCAGATTCGTCCTGTCAGTCGTCATCACTGCCGCCAGCCTCGCTGGTACCTCTGCCCTGGCCCAGACCATCACGCCGGCGGTACCGCCCAGTGCCCAGCAGGAGCCTGAGCCGCAGACCATCGTCGGCGGCTCCCCCCAGGAGAAATCCATCGTCAGCGGGTGGTTCGTGGCGCCGACCTTCGCCACCACCGGCTACGGAGGCAGCCTGCTGTACAGCCCCGGCCTGCGGGGCGGCGTCTACCTGAACCGGCGCCTGGCCGTCGGCCTGGCCGTCAACGGCATCGGTAACGGCGATACGCACATCGGCACGAACGACGCGCGTAACTTCGGAACGTACGGGGGTCTCCTGCTGCAGTACGTGGTTCAGTCGAACAGCCTGGTCCACACCAGCTTTGAATCGACCATCGGTGACGGTCGCTGGTGCGCGAACAGCGAGCAGCGCCAGGACTGTTCGGCAAGAAGGTTCATCGTGTTCGAGCCCGCTGCCAACCTGGAATTGAACGTCGCCCGCCACGTTCGGCTCACGACCGGCGTCGGGTACCGCTTCGCGGTCGCGGGCAGCGGCGAAGGCCCGTCCAGCAGCGGCATGAGCAGCCTGGTGGTCCGTTCCGGTCTGATCTTCGGGAGCTTTTGATACGGGCGGCTGCTAGGGTCGGCCGTGACTTTTCGAAAGTCACCCCGATGCCGCTTCCGACACCATCACCGACCACCGAGGACAGCGAGGAGTCGCGCGCCTTCCTGCAGGCCCGCCTGGCGCTGTTCTGGAAGGTGTTGTTCTTCTTCAACCTGGCGGGCGGTCTCCTGGGCACGGCCGGGGGCGGGATGGTCAAGCCTGGCCCGGACGTGGCGATCACGTGGTGCGCGATCGGCCTGGCGGGCACCCTGTGGTGGCTGTGCCGGCGGGGCCGACGGTCGATCCGGTTCTGTCGGATGGTGGATGTGGTCGGCCTGCTGCTCATCGCGTTCGTCGGGACCTTTCTCACGCGCTTCATCCTGGTCGGGTTCGTCCGCGAACACGCGCTGGTGACCGGGGAAGGCTCCCTCATGGCCGACGCCTATGTCGTCATGATCGACCTGTTCCCGGCCGCGATGTTCCTGGCCATCCGTGCTGCCCTGATCCCGTCGTCCCCTCGTCGCACCGTCATCGTCACGGCCATGGTCGGCGTCCCGAAGATCGTTCTCTCCAGCGTCATCGTGCCCGCCATCGGGGGAGGACTGGCCTGGCGGGCGGCCCATTCGGGCGCCTTTCCCTGGCTGCCAACCACGTCGGTGATGGAGTGGACCATCGCCACCATCACCTGCACCGTCATCTCGCGCGTCATCTTCGGCCTGCGGGCCGAGGTCCGCGAGGCGCGGCGGTTCGGGCAGTACGTGCTGGAACGAAAGATCGGTGAAGGGGCGATGGGCGTCGTCTACCGCGCCACGCACGCCATGCTCCGTCGGCCGGCGGCGATCAAGCTGCTGCTGAAGGACCGCGCCAGCGAGGCCGACCTGGTGCGTTTTGAACGGGAGGTGCAGCTGACCAGTCGCCTGGTCCACCCGAACAC
>DATLVT010000793.1:0-26481 GCA_035577105.1 Polyangia bacterium | reverse complement strand
CCACAGGATGCGCGAATGAAAGGTGGCCAGCGATGGTCCGGCCTCGGCGCGGGGCTGGTGCAACAGCTTCTTCATCGGCTCGTCGTAATCGCCCTGCGCCTCGCCGTACGAGCTCAACATGACGTCGACCAGCTTGCCGCGGCACTCGGGATCGCAGCTGTTGCTGCCCAGGTAAGTCACCAGCCACTGCCGCTGATCGCTGTGGAACTTCTGTAGCGCCGCCGCTTCGCTGCTGCTCAGCAGCTCGCCGGTGCGCGCCGTGGCCAGGACCAGCGAGCCCACCAGATGCGCGCCGGCCGAGGTCTCCTCGAACTTGGCGATCTCTTTCCACTGCCGGCGCTCGTAGAAATCCTGCAGCACCGGTTCAAACAGCCAGGCCAGTCGCCCCGGGTGGGCCTGCACCTCGCGTTCGTTGCGCAGCAGCACCATCGGGCCGGCCTGGGCAAAACCGGCGTCGGCGGCGGCTTGCGTCTCGTCCTGGATCAACTGCGCGATGGAATCCGAGCGATCGGCCAGCTTGTCGTCCTTGCAGATCTCGGCGGCGCGCTGCACGCCGAACCGCTGCAGGCAGGTCAACTTGAACGCCTCGGCCAGCTGCATGTAGTTCTTGTTCGCCGTGCTGGCCAGGACGGCGCGCATGTAACCGGCGTTATCCTTTCCCAGCTCCAGCGCATACGACACGGCCAGCTCCGGGTCGATGATGCTTCCGCGGGTCAGGGACAGCAGAACGCCGAAGCGCTGGTCAGCGGTGTTCGGCCCCTGCGTTGACAGAACGTTCAGGTTCTTGGACAGGATCTCGGCACGGGCGATGCGCCAGTCATTGTCCGCCTTGGTGCGGGCGATGGTCTGCTCCGAACGCGCCGTCTCGGCGGCGGTCTGCGACTGGCGATACTGCCAGATCGACGTCGCCACCAGTCCCGCCACGCCGATGACGAAGCTGGAGAGAAAGCTGGAATAGGTCTGGATGAACCGACCGATCTTCGAGAGCTCTTCCGTCGTTGCTTTGTCCATCGGTCGGTGAAGATAGCTCGTTCGCCGCGCGAATGTCTGGTAATGGTTGCCGCACCAGGGAGACGCCCCCGCCGCGACATGAGATGGCTTGAGCTGCCCCAGATCAAATGGGCCGTCCCCATCCCGCTGCTGGCCATCGTGGCGCCGCTGGTCTGGCTGTTCTTTCGCGACACCTGGCGCGAGCTGGACGAGGAGGCCTTCGTCTACCGGCGCGACCTGCACCAGCGCGGCGAGATCGACTATCGCCCGCTGGTGGCGCTGACGTTGGCCGCCCTGATCCTGACCATGCAGGAGTATTACAGCCGCTGGCAGCTGTTCGACACGGTGCTGCGGCCGTGGCTGCGGCAGCGCGAAAGGTTGCACCCCAGCACCTGGCTGGACCTCGCCGCGTACGAAGAGCTGTACCTGCGCGCCTGGTGGGCGCTGCTGCGCGTGGCCGGCTATCTGTTGCCGTTTGCGGTGTGGCCGCTTCTTTTTCGCCGCGACCGCCTGCTGGATTTCGGGCTGCGACCGCAGGGCTTGCGCCAGCACGCCTGGATCTACGCGCTGTGCGTGGTGGTGATGATCCCCTTGATGCTTCTGGTGAAGCGGCAGCCGGACTTTGGCGCCTACTATCCGATCTACAAGCTGGCCGGTCGATCGTGGCTGGACTTCGTTCTCTGGGAGTTGCTGTATCTGGCCCAGTTCGTCGGCCTGGAGATGTTCTTCCGCGGCTGGTGGATCCGGGCCACGCGTGTGTTCGGCGTGGGGGCCATCTGGTCGATGGTGGTCCCCTACTGCATGATCCATTACGGCAAGCCGTACCTGGAAGCGTGCGGCGCCATGGTGGGGGCGGTGGTGCTGGGGTCACTGTCCATGAAGACCCGCAGCATCTATGCCGGCCTGATGGTGCACGGCACGGTGGCGATCTTGATGGATGTCCTGGCGCTGGATCGCAAGGGCGCGCTGCCGGCGCTGCTGACGCCGACGTCGTCGCGGCGACTGATCTTTCTGTACTGGCACGCCGTCATCTGGGTCGCCTGGGGTATCGCGCTGGGCGTGCTGGCGGTGGCGGCGGCGCGGGCGCTGCGAGCGCGGCGCGCGATACGCCCGACCGGGCCGGTCTGACGGCGGTTTCGCAAGGAGGCGCGCGCGAGACCGGGTCCTGATTCTTGACCCGGCCTCGCGCGTTTCTGTGGTGCGGCCGCGTGGGGGTTACTTCGTGGCCGGCGTTTCGGTCTTGGGGGCTTCGGTCTTGGCGGCGTCGCCTTTGGCCTTCTTGACGTGCTTGGCCTTCTTGGTGTCTTTCGCCGGCTCTTTGCCGTCCGCGGGGGCGGCGGCGCTGTCAGCCGCGGGGGCGGCGGCGACGATCTTGGCGCGGTGGTTCTTGACCATCGGCGCCGCGAAAGCAGTGGCGCCCGACAGAGCGAGAAGAGACAGGCCGAACATGGTGTTGCGAATCATGGTGATCCTCCGAGTGGTTGTTTCATCTGCCGCCGGTGGTTCCGTCGGCTGTTGTTGTTTTCTGGGTTCTCTCTATTGCACCCGCGGTGCCAGCCCTGACACCCAGGAAAACGCCCATTCCTGGCCGTCTATTCCGTGCCCCGCCGGGCCGGTGAGGCGTTTTCGCGTGCGCTCCCAGCAAAAGCGCGCGCTCCGCCCTGCGCACAGCGTCGGCCGCCGTCCAGCCCAGCCGCGCCGCCCGACTTACCCCCACCAGTAGGAGAGCTTCAGCATCAGGACGTCGGCGCCTGACGTCGATCGCGACAGCCGTCCCAGATCCAGCGACGCGGCCGTCCCGGCGGCCAGCGACGTGGCCGGATTCTGGGCGCGCGTGTAAACCAGGAACAGCGTCGAGCCCAGCCGATATTCCCAGCGCAGCACCACGTTCACGTTCAACGTCGCCTGGGCAATATCGGGGTTGCTGGCCGGCGTGCCGGCCGCACTGAGCTGGTCCAGCGCGATGCGCCCGCGAAAGCCGGTCTTCACCGCCGACGAAAAATCACTGTAGTGCAGCGACGCCAGAAAGACCTGACCGTACGCCTGCAGCGACAGCTGCGGCGTGAAGGTGTAACTGGCCCGCACCGTCGCCCCGGCGCTGCGCGCCCGCAGTCGGCCAAAGTTGTAGACAGTGTCCGCGCCGACGCTGGCCTGCGAGACGTACCGGGGCTCGCCGCTGGAATAGACGAACGTCGGCAGCAGATCGAACTCCAGCTGCGGCAGCAGGCGCAAGGTGATCTGGCCGCGCGCCTCGAAGTGCGTCCCGTTGCCCAAGCGCTGCGCCTGCCCGGATGCCGAGATCACCAGTCGCCGCCGCGGATCGGACCACGCCGACAGGTCGCCGCCGCACAGGCCGGCGCGCTGCAAGGCGGTCCCATCGCCGGTCTCGCGGTCGTCAAAGTGCGCCGCCCGGCAGTGCACGTCGGCGTAGTAGCCCCAGTACCCGCGCATGGTGGCGGAGGTCTCCAGCTGGGCGAAGCGGTCCAGGTTGATCCCGTCCAGGGTCTCCTGCAGGTTCACGGTGAACGCGGACCGACTGTCCAGCGTGCGCCACCACGGTTCGTTGCTGCGATAGACCAGATCGACGTTCAGGTTGTAGTCGTTCTTGCGGTCGAGATAACCAAGGTCGTTCAGCTCGAATTGCCGCCCCAGCAGCGTCTGCGAGACGTCCCACAGCCAGCGCCGCCCGCCCTGCTTGCCCACCCACAACCAACCGGCGCCGCCCGCGTGCCCCGGTTCGATGGCGATGCCGTCGCGCTGCGATCGCGGCGGTCCGTTCTCCAGCAGCGACGTGCTGGCCTGCCCGGCCGCCGCGTAATCACCCGACCGCGAACGCCAGCGGCCGTCGACGCTGGCCACGTAGGCGTCATTCAGACAGCGCCCCGTCACGGCGTTGCCCAGGCCGCTGCCGGGGCACAACGCCTGCGCGGGGACCAGCGGCTCGAACCGATTGGTCGACGTGGCAAGCACGCCCACCTCGGTTCCCGGCGCCACCAGCTGTTTGACCCGGGCGGCGTTGAACAGCGTCAGCGGATCGACCAGCCGTCGCTCGCGCGTGCCGTCGGCCAGCTGCACGTCGACGTCGTTGCGGCCGGTCACCGCCGACAGAAGGCCCACGGTGGTCCGCCCGCGGATGGTCCCCGACAGCTTGGCGGCGCCGTAGATGGGCGAGGGCTCCGGGTGATCGACAAGCCGCTCGCCGGTTGCCAGCAGCGTCGGTTCGGGCGGCTGGCGGCCGATGCGCCGGGTGTAGACCAGCGTGGCCTGCGCGTTCCACACGTCGCTGCCCTCCAGAAAGAACGGACGTTTCTCGGGGAAAAAAGTCTCGAACGTGGAGAGGTTCAGCACCACGGTGTCGGCCTCGACCTGTCCGAAGTCGGGTGCCACCGCCAGATCCAGGGTCAGCTCCGGCGTGACGTGGGCCTTGGCGTCCAGGCCGGCTGCCGCGTGCCAGTCGGCGCCCTGGGCCAGCGTGCTGTCGCCGACGTCCAGCCGCCGCGTGCGCCAGCGGCCCAGGACGAAGGGGCGCAGCTCGACGGGACGGCCGTGGCGCAGCTCGGTCAGGCCCTCCAGGCGGCCGAAATAGCGCACGTAACCGCCAGCGTTGCGCGGATAGAACGCCCAGTCGTCGTACTCCTGGCGGGCGTCGATGAATCGCCTGATCTGCAGCCCGAAGTCCTGCGTGGGCAGGTTATCGAAGCGCAGCACGCGCAGCGGGATGCGGAACTCGACGGAGTAGCCCTGGGCGGTCTGGGCCACGCGCGCCTCCCAGGTCTCGTCCCACGTCGACGAATATTCGACGTCGTTGAAGTGAATGGCGTCGATCATCGAGCCGGCGGCGTTGACGCCAAAGTGAAAGGCGCTCACGCCGTCGCGGCGGCTGTCGATGTCCAGCCAGACGCCGTCGGAGGGCAGCTCGCGATCGCGGCGCATCAGGCGGCGCACCACGGGTGAATGCCGCTGCGGGCAGTCGATGCCGAAATAGATCGCCTCGTCGTCGTAAAGGACGCGCACCTCGGTGCGCTCGGTGGGGGGGGCGCCTTCGTCCGGCTGGTGCTGGGTGAAGGTGTCGGAGGGGATGGCCTGTTGCCAGGCGGGATCGTCCAGCTTGCCGTCAAGGATCACGGGCAGGGTGGTGCGCACGGCGTGCAGGCGCGGGCGCTCGGCCAGCGCCGACAGTTGCGTCACGGTGGCCGGTACCGTCGCCGGCGGGGGCGGGGACCGCGGCGGTCGAACAGCGGCCACCGCCCCGGCCGCGCCGGGCGTCGACTTCGCCGCCGCCGCCGCGGTCATCTGCCAGACAGGCAACACCGACAGCAGGACGGACAGCAGGGGGGCAAGAAGAGAGAGCGGTGAGGTCACGAACCGGTTGACTTCAGCGTATGCCGAAGCGCCGCGAAACGCGAAGGGCCGGCGACATTATGGCGATGTTATAAAGACGCCTTCGATGTCGCTCGCCGATCGTCTGGCCACCCTCGTCTCCTATGACACCCAGAATCCGATGGGTGACGAACGTCCGCTGCTGCGCGCGCTGGCCGCCGACCTGACGGCGCTGGGGGCGGCGTCGGTTGTTCAGGAGGACGTGGGCGCCACGCACGGTTTCGTCTACGCCTGCTTCGGGGCGGCCGCCCCGCGCCTGTTGCTGAACGCCCACGTCGACACCGTGCCGGCCAACAGCGGTTACACGGCGCCGCCCCATCAGTTGACAGAGCGCAACGGTCGTCTTTACGGACTTGGTTCCGCCGACACCAAGGGCGCCATCGCCGCCATCTTGGAGGCGCTGGCGACGACGCGGGCCCGCCCCGCCCGGCCCGCGGCGAACCTCAACGTCGGCGTCGGCGTACTTTTTTCCGGCGACGAAGAAAAAGGCAGCGCGTGCATGAACGCCTTCCTCGACAGCTCGCACGCCCGCGGCCTGCAGCAGGCCATCGTCTGCGAGCCGACCGGCTGTCGGGTGGGCTGGCGCCATCGCGGCATCGGCGCGGCCGAGGCGGTGGCCAGCGGTCCGGGCGGACATTCGTCGCTGGTCGATCGTCTGGTCAACCCGATGGCGGTGCTGGCGCGCGCCGCGGTGGCCCTGGATGACCTGGGAGTTTCCTGCCGTGATCAGGGGCCGGAAGGATTCCCCGGCATCTGCATGAACGTCGCGGGGCTGGCCGGCGGCATCGCCTTCAACGTCGTGCCGACGCGCGCCTCGTTGACGTTCTCGGTCCGGCCGCCTCCCGGCACGGCGGTGCGGGCGGTCCTGGCCGACGCGGAGGCTCGTGTCCGCGAGGCGACCGCGCCCCACGCCGTCGACTGGACCGTGGTCGCCGATCGTCCGCCCTTTCAGACGCAGGCCCTGGAAATTTTTGGGCGGTTGCTGGGCGCCGCCCGGGTGCGCAACCCCATCGATCTCGGCTTCTGGACCGAGGCCGCGCTGCTGAGCGAACGCGGCATCGACGCCGTGGTCTTCGGTCCTGGCGACATCGCCCAGGCCCACGCCGCCGACGAGTTCGTGTCGATCGCGGATCTGGAGACGGCGCGGGCCGCCTTCGCCGACGTGCTGTCGTGATGGAACCGGAGATCATCCAGCGTTTTCTGGAGAGCGTGGGCAACAAGGCCGACGTCGACCTTTACCTCAAGCTGTTTCGCGCCCAGAAAAAAGAGAGCTTTGCCATCATCGCGGCCAGCGATCAGATCGTGAAGCACGCCCTGGATCCGGTTCACTTTGACCTGCGCATCCTGGCTGGCCTCGGTCTGTCGCCGGTGGTGCTGCTGGGGCTTTACGAGGGGCGCGAGGCAGACCGCCAGGCGCAGCGGGTGCAAGACTGGCTGGTCGAGGACGCCGTCCCTGCCCAGATCGTGTCCTGTGGGCCGGACGTCACGTCTGCGGCCCTGGACGCCATTCGCGCCGCCATCGGCGCCGGCCAGATTCCGCTGGTGTCGCTGGAGGCGGCCAAGGACGTCACGCCGGAAGGGCGCTTTCGTCTGCTGGCCACCATGGCCGAAGCGCTGGAGACGCGCAAGCTGATCTATCTCAGCCGGCGGTCCGGTCTGGAGGCGCAGAACGGCAAGATCCTGTCCGACGTCAACCTCACCGTCGACTATGACCCGCTGGTGGCCAGCGGCACACTGTCGCGACGGCAGGCGTCGCTGCTCCGCCAGGTCAAACAGCTTCTCGAGCATGTCCCGCACCGCATGAGCGTGGCCGTGGTGAACCCGCTGCACCTTCTGCGCGAGCTGTTCACCGTGGGCGGCGCCGGCACACTGATCCGGCGCGGCTCGCGCATCGACAGCTTTCCGGACTTCGATCGGCTGGATCACGCCCGGCTGACCGAGCTGTTTGAGTCGGCCTTCGGCAAGAAACTGCGCCAAGATTTCTTCCTGGAACCCGTCGATCGGGTCTACATCGAAGAAGGCTACCGAGGGGCGGCGGTGCTGCGCGCCACCCCGGTCGGCATCTACCTGACCAAGTTCGCCGTGGAACGCGCTGCGCAAGGCGAAGGCATCGGCACCGAGCTGTGGTCGGCGATGACGCGTGACTACCCGTCGTTCTTCTGGCGGGCCCGGCCCACCAACAGCATCGCCCCCTGGTACGTCAAGCAATGCGACGGGATGTTGCGTCTGCCGGACTGGCATGTCTTCTGGCGTGGACTGCCCGTGGAGCAGGTCGAGCCCGCCATTCGCTATGCGCTGTCTGCGTCGGTTGATTTTCTGACGCCGGCGCCAGTTGGTTCTTGACCGCGTTCGCGGTCTCGGGTGATTACTGGAGCGCCGGTTTCGATCAGGGGGCGATCGCGGCACGGGAAATTTCTATGGTTTCTGCAGGTCGCCCCTCGTCGTTTGGCAATTGGTCGTCCGTGCCCGAGGTCCGGCGGCTGCTCAGGCGGGCGGTGCTCTTGCCGCTGCTGACCATGGCGGTTCTGGTCGGGGTGGTGCTGTGGCAGGTTCAGGGCCTGGTCGTCACCAGCGGCTGGGTTCTGGTGATGGCGCCGATGCTGGTGGGCGGTGGCCTCCTGGCGGTTCTCGGACGGCGCGATCTGCTGGCGCTGTCGGCGCTGTTCACCGAACAGGATCGCGCGCGCCGCGAACAGCTCTCCTTGCTGACCGATGCCGGTGACCGTCCGCCCGGCCCTCCGCCCGGCCCTCCCATCGGCCCTCCGGTCAGCCGACCGGGCGAGGCGGCGACGACGCCTGAGCGACCATCGACACCCGCCGTCGAAGCTGGCGCCAGCGACACCCGCAACGTCGGCCAGCCGGATGAGAGGGAAGAGCAGCAGTTGCAGGCGCAACGGATCGAGGCCATCGGCCGGCTGGCCGGCGGCATCGCCCACGACTTCAACAACCTGCTGGCGATCATCCTCGGCAACTGTCACGTGGCGCTGCAGGAGGCGGCCGCTGCAGGGGCCCGGCCCGAGCTGGAAGAGATCAAGGTAGCGGCCGAACGCGCCGCCGCCTTGACCCGTCAGTTGATGGCCTTCGGCCGCCGGCAGGTGTTGATGCCGGAGGTCCGCCCCATCGACACGCTGGTCACGGCCACCGAAAAATTGCTGCGCCGGCTGCTGGGCGGGCCCATCGACCTCACTGTTCGCCTGGCTCCGCATGCAGGGACCATCAAGGTTGACCCGGCTCAGTTCGAACAGGTCCTGGTGAACCTGGCCCTCAACGCCCGCGATGCCATGCCGGCCGGCGGCCAGCTGACCATCGAAACGCAGGCCGTCGAGCTGGACGAGGAATACGCCCGCCACCACCCGGGCGTGGCACCGGGGTCGTACGTGATGCTGGCCGTCTCCGACACGGGCGCGGGAATGGATCTGGAGGTGCAATCGCACCTCTTCGAACCGTTCTTCACCACCAAGGAGAAAGGCAAAGGCAGCGGCCTGGGACTGGCCACAGTCTACGGCATCGTTCGCCAGACGCGCGGGCACATCTGGTTCTACAGCGCCGTCGATCACGGGACGGTGTTCAAGGTCTACTTCCCCAGCGCCCAGCAACAGGACCGGCGCCTGCCGGCCGGCGGGTCGCCTGTCGCGCCGGCGGTGGGTGGCCGGGAAACCGTCCTGGTCATCGAGGACGATCCGTCACTCCGTCGCTCCACCGCCCGCGTCCTGCGCGACCTTGGCTACACCGTCGTCGAAACCACGCGCGGCGACGAAGCGCTGACGTTCCTGTCCAGCGGCGACCGGCGGGTGGACCTTGTCCTGGCGGACGTCATCTTGCCGGGCGGCAGCGGGCGCGTCCTGCAGCAACGTCTGCTGGCGGCGGCGCCCCACCTCAAGGTGGTGTTCACCTCCGGCTACACCGACGACGCCATCGTGCGCCACGGTGTCCTGGACGCGGGGACCTCCTTCATCCAGAAACCGTTCACGCCCGAAAATCTGTCCGCCAAGCTCCGCGCCGTCCTCGACGGCACCGCCGCCCCTCAATCGCCAGGACCGTCGGTCGGCGCGACGTCGCCTTGATCCAGATTCAGCTCGGTTTCTTGAGCCGCGCGGCCAGGGCGCGCATGGTGGCCTGGGTCTCGGCGCTGAACCACTGATCGACGATGGCGTCGATCTCGCGGTCACCCATGTCGTCGAACACGCCGGCGATCTCGCGGCGGGCCAGGCGGCGCGTGGCGGTCATGGCCGCCCGCGGCCGCGCCAGAAGCTCGGTGGCCCAGGCCACCGCGCGCGGGACCACCCCCTCGACCGGCACCACCTCGTCGACCAGCCCGCAGCGCAGCGCTTCGGCGGGACCCAGCAAGAGGCCGGCCACCGCCAGCCGCTCCGTTTGACGGGCGCCCACCAGGTAGGTCAGCGCGCGCACCAGGGGCGCCGGCACCGACAGGCCCACCTGCACTTCGTTGAGGCCCATGACGAAGGGACCTTCAGCCAGCACGCGGTAGTCGGTGAACAGCGCCAGCACCGTCCCTCCCGCCGGGCTGTGGCCGGTCAGGGCCGCCACCGTCGGAATCGGCGAAGCCGCCAGGTCGCGCAGCAACCCGAAGAAGGTCTTCCAGGTGTCGCGTATCTCCGGGCGCCCCAGCAGCAGCAGCGCCGGCACATCCAGCCCGCCGGAGAAACGCCCGGGCGCGCCCGACAGCACGACCGCCTCGCGCCCCGCGGCGCGCGCCCCCGCCATGGCCGCCCGCAGCGCCGACAGCAACGCCGGATCCAGCGCGTTGACCGGCGGGCGGGCCAGGCGCAGCTCGCGAACACTGCCGTGATCGATGGTCTCCAGCATGGGGTCTCCGTCAGTCCAGACTCTCGTCGCACTCGGGGCGAACGATGTCTTCCAGGGTTTCGCGGCGGGCGATCAGCGTGGCCTTGCCGTCGTCCCAGAACACCTGCGGCACACGCCCCTGCGACACGTAATTCGAGCTCATGGCCGCCCCGTAAGCGCCGGCGTCGTGCAGCACCAGCAGGTCGCCCACGTCGGGGCGCCCCAGCGGCCGCGGCACCAGCAGCTCTTGATCGTCGCGCGTGAACACGTCGCCGCTTTCGCACAGCGGGCCGGCGACGACAAACGGTTCGGGCGGCCGGGTGGCGCCGGCCCCGACGATGGAGATGTGATGGTACGAACCGTACATGGCCGGCCTGATCAAATCGGCGAATCCCGCGTCGACCATGATGAAACGATGGCCGGGACCCTTGGCGTTGGACGCCGTCTCCTTGATGTCCTTGACCCGCGCCACCAGCAGCCCCATCCCGGCGACGCCATAGCGGCCGGGTTCGATCTCGATGCGGATGGGGCGCCCGGCCACCGACGCCAGCTGCTTGTCCGCCTCGGTCAGGACCGGCCGGTACCAGGCAAGGTCGTACGGCTTGCTCTCGGGGCGATAAGGGTGCGGGATGCCGCCGCCGAAGTTCACCGACTCGACGTCGGGAAAATCCGGCAGCAGCGACGCGTACAGCTCGGTCAGCCGGCGCATGTTCTGATCGAACTCGCGGATCTGCGGCCCGGTGCCGATGTGCGCGTGCAGGGCGACGATGGGCAGGCGGGCGTCCGCCGCGTGCGCCCGCGCCTCGGGCAGCGCCTCGTACCAGATACCGTGCTTGGAAGACGGCCCGCCTGTGTCGCACGACTGCACGTGTCCGTGGCCGAACCCGGGGTTGAGGCGCATGGCGATGGGCCCGCGGTACCCGGCGCCGCGCAGCTCGGCGATCATCCCCGGCGATCCCACGTTGGGCAGCACGCCGTGCTCCAGGACCACCGTCAGCGCGTTGTCGCGAAAGACGTCGGCCGTCCACATGATCACCGGCGGCGTGCTGCCGGTGGCAAAGCCGGCCCGGCGGGCGCGCAGCACCTCGTTGCCGCTGACCGCGTCGATCCACAGTCCGGCCGCCCGCACCTCCTCCAGCACCTTCCAGGACGAGTTGGCCTTCATCGCATAGCGTGCCTGCAAGGCGGGTCCGTCGGTCAGGGCCGCCACCTCGCCCAGGCGGGCGCGCAGCACCGCGGCGTCATAGAGGTAGAATGGCGTCCCCACCTGATCGGCCAACCGGTCCAGCGGGAAGCGAGTCAAATCTTGCTCTGGCATTTCCGCCGACTATACCAACGAACGTTCGCGCAAAGCCCGCCGGTCCGATCCGCGTCGTGAAAGTCGCCTGTGACCCGCCATCGATCTTCTTGGACGCTGCGCCAACCGCTCATGCTCATGCTGCTCGCGGCCACGGCCGCCACGGCGGGCTTGCCCGTGCCCGCCGCCCGGGCCCAGGGCACCGACCAGCGTTTTGCCGAGCCGCCGCCGCAGAAGCCGACATCCTCTTCCTCTTCTTCTTCACCATCCTCTGCGCCCGCCCCCCAGCTGACCAAGCCGCCGACGCTGATCAAGCCGCCCCAGCCCGTCTATCCGCCCCAGGCGCTGGCCCAGAAGCTGGCTGCTGACGTCACGCTGCAGATCGACATCGACGCCGACGGCCACGTGGCCGGGGTCTCCGTGGTGACGCCCGTCGGCAACGGGTTTGACCAGGCGGCCACCGCCGCCGCCGCCGAGATGGAGTTCTCGCCCGCCGAGGTCGACGGCAAACCGGCCAAGATCCGCATCCAGTACGTGCTGCATTTTCGTCCGGAGGTTCCCCCGCCGCCCGAGCCGCCGCCCCCGCCCGCGCCCCCGCCCGCGCCGACCGTCCCGGCCGCAGCCGCACCGCCCGAACCCGAGCTGGTGCGCGGACGCGTGCGCGAGAAAGGGACCCGCGAACCGATCGGCGCCGCCGACGTGGCGGTCATCTGGAACGTCTTCGCGCCGCCGGCGTCGTCTTCGCCGCCGGCGCCGCCGCCCACCGCGCACGTCGTCACCGCCACCGACGCCGACGGTCGTTTCGTGTTGCGCGGTGGGGCCCCCGGCGGGCTGCGGCTCATCATCAGCGACGCCGAACACGAGGCGTGCATCCGCGACGTCCGCCCCGAACAGCTGGCCGGCGGTCGCGTCGTCGAGCTGTCCTGCTTTCAACCGCTGCGCTCGGGCGGCCAGTACGAGACCCGCGTCCGCGGCCAGCGCGAACACGAAGAGGTCACGCGCCACACGCTGTCGCACGACGAGCTGACCAGCGTCCCCGGCACCTTCGGCGATCCCCTGCGCGTCATCCAGAACTTGCCCGGCGTGGCCCGCGTCCCCTACGGTCTGGGTCAGCTCATCGTCCGTGGCGCCGCGCCCCAGGACACGGGCGTGTTCATCGACGGGCAGAAGGTCCCCTACGTCTTTCACTTCCTGGGCGGCCCGTCGGTGCTGACGCCCACCCTCATCGACAAGATCGACTTTTACCCGGGGGGCTTCGGCGTGCGTTACGGCCGCGTCACCGCCGGCATCCTCGACGTGTCGCTGCGCAACGAACCTCTGACCCAGGTCCACGGCAGCGCGGACGTGAACCTGCTCGATTCCTCGGCCAGCGTCGAAGGGCCTCTTGGCCACGGGGTGTCGGGATCGATCGCGGCGCGCCGCTCTTACATCGATCTCCTCCTGCCTTATGTCATCCCCCAGCGCGTCGGTTCCTCGACGGTGGTGGCCACGCCCGTCTACTGGGACTATCAGACGCGCGCCGACAAGGATCTCGGCGCCGCCGGCCGCCTTTCGCTGGCGGTGTTCGGCAGCAACGACAGCCTGCACGTCCTGGCCCAGGATCCGGCCCGCGGTGACATCGATCTGGGGTCGCGCATCGGGTTTCATCGGGTGGTCGCCACCTGGACGGTCGCCGCCGGCGGCTGGCTCTCGCGCCTGTCCCCCGCCTACGGTTACGACCTTTACCGCTTTGGCGCCGGCGAGGTGGGCGTCGATCGCGACACCCACCTCCTCACCCTGCGCGAAGAGCTGACCCGGTCGCTGACCAGGAGCTTGAAACTGGCCCTGGGCGTGGACGTCCAGGCGGCCTTTGACAAGACCCACCTGCACATCCCCACGCCCGCCATCACCCGCACCTTCGGCCGCAGCGCGCCCGAGCTGATCGACATCGATCGCCCCATCAACGATCTGGGCAGCGCCGCCTACGCCGAGGCGATCTGGGACGTCTCGCGCTCCGTCCGGCTGGTTCCCGGCGTGCGCTTTGATCAGTTCCACTACAACCGCACCGACCGCGCCAGCGTCGATCCGCGCCTGGTGGCGCGCTGGGCGCTGTCGCCGCGCCTGGCCTTCAAGGCCGGCGTCGGTATCTTCCACCAGCCCCAGGAACCGCAGATCCTCGACGATCAGTTCGGCAACCCGTCGCTGCCGCTCATCTGGTCGGATCAATATCATCTGGGCGTCGAGCGCCGCTTCACCGACGTGATCAGCCTGGACGCCACCGTCTATTATCTGGGCCGCCACAACTTGCCCGTGCGCGATGCGCAGGAGCGCTTCACCGCCGACGGGCGCGGCCGCAGCTATGGCCTGGAGGTTCTGCTGCGTCACGAGATCACCCGCAATTTCTACGGCTGGATCTCCTACACGTTGTCTCGCGCGGAGCAGACCGTCCCCACCGTGGGCAATCAGAGCTTCGGGATGGGCGGCGTCTCCGCGCCCGCGTCCACCACGCAGCAGACCTATTACCCGACGCCGTTCGATCAGACCCACAACCTGATCGCCATCGCCAGCTACAAGCTGCGCGCCTGGGAGCTGGGCGCCCGCTTTCGCCTGGTCAGCGGCGTGCCGACCACGCCGACCGAAGGCGCCGTCTACGATTCCGACTACGGCGCCTATCGCCCGGTCCTGGGCCCCGCCTACTCCACGCGGCGGCAGCTCTTTCACCAGCTGGACGTCCGGGTGGAACGCACCTTCACCCGCGACTGGTGGCGCCTGGGGATCTACCTGGATATACAGAATGTTTACAACGCGCAGAATCCCGAGGCGACCACCTTCGATTATCGTTATCGTCAATCGGCGCCGGTGCGCGGCCTGCCATTTCTGCCCATCCTGGGTGTCCGAGGGAGGTTCTGATGTCACGGTCCACGCGCGCGCTGTTGCTGCTGCTGGCCGGCGCCCTGTCGCCGGGCGCCGCCGGCTGCGGCAATTTTCAGGACGTCACCACTGTGGTCGATCTGCGGGTCCTGGCCATCCGCGCCGACCCGCCGGAGATCCTGATCGATCCCACGCTGCTGACCGATCTCTCCCGGCTGCCCGAATCGTTCTCGACCACGGTGACCGCCCTCATCGCCGATCCCGCCGGCGGCGACCGTCCCATCACCGTGGACGCGCTGGCCTGCCCGCGCCAGATCGACGCGGTCACCGCCGCCACCGGAAAGAACGGCATCGTCTGCAAGGATCCGCAGTCGCCCGACCCGGATCGCTCGGTGGCGGTGACGCCGCCGCCCCCTGAGTCGCCGCTGGCCGTCCGCACGCCCTTCGGCGACGCCGAGCTGCAGATCCCGTCAATGCTTCCGCGCGAGCTGATGGAGCGCGCGTACATGATCGATCCCTCCGCCAAGCTGGGATTTCAATTGCCGATCGCCTTTCAACTGGCCGTTGCCGCCGGCCCGGAGAGCGAGATCGCCGTCAAGCGGGCGATCTTCACCGTGCCGCCCCCCGACCACGCCGAGCAGCCGGCCAACGCCAACCCGCGCGTCACGGGTTTGACCACCTACGCCCTGCGCGACGATCGGGCGATGGCGCGGGCGATCGATCCTCAGCCGTTCGATCCCGACCATCCGCCCACGGTGCCGCTGGGCGGTTCGCTGTGGTTCGAACCGCAGGGGGCCGACACGGAAGCCGAGAGTTACTTTGCCCGGGCCCTCACCCGCGAGGCCACACCCCAGGTGGTGGTCAGTGAATTCAAAGAGACCCTCCGTTATGCCTTCTTCACCACCGTCGGCACGTTTTCACCGCCCAGCACCAACACCGTTCCGCCGACGATCCGCACGCAGCCCGATCACATCCACCTGGAATCGAAGTATCAGGCGCCGACGGTGATGCCGGCCGATCCGTCGGTGGTGTTCTGGATCGTGGTGCGCGACGAACGGGGCGGCGCCTCGTGGATGAAGGGGCGCTTCCTGCTGGCGGCGCCCTGACAACAGCCACGACCAACTCGCCCGGTGACGGCAGCCCACCGCGGGCGCGAAGGGTGTATTGTAACGCGAGGGGGGAGACCAGAGACATGACGAGATCCTTCGGAAGGGTGCTCATCATCTTCGTTGTGGCATTGCTGACGGTCGGCACCAGCGCGACTGTGCTGGCCAAGCCCGCGGCGAAAGAGAAGAAGGCGGCGCCCGCCGCCACCGGCGCCGACGGCAACGCGGTCAACGCCTGCGGCTGTTACAGCAGCGGGCAGGGGAGCTGTTTTTGCGCCAAGAAAGCCAAATGCGGCTGCCCCGGCGAGTGCGAGCCAAAAGGCTGCGAGGAGAAGCGCCAGAAAGAGATCGAGCGCCAGGTCGCCGCCGAGACCAAGAAGGCCGCCGAGGCCGACAAGAAGCAGCGCAAGGCCTCCGCCGACGCCGAACGGAACAGCCAGAGACCTCGCAGCGACGACAAACCCAAGGCCTCCGAACCCGCACCCAAGCAATAACGTCCGCGCGGGCGACGTTCTCTAGTGTCGCCGGCGGCGCGCGAGGGGACCGATGACGGCACGGAGAGCCGGCTCGGCGCTGGCCATGACGGGCGGGATGCTGAAGTTGCAGCGCAACACGTGCTTGGGCAGCGTGGCCGACATGTGCCAGGTCCGGATCACCTGAGCCATGCAGTCGCCGGTGTCTTCATCCAGCGGCACCGCGCCCGAAAATCCCACCGACCCCACCAGTCCGTTCGGTTCGATGTAAAAGATCGCCGCCATGGGCGCGTCGGCCAGCTGCCCGCAGTCGGCCAGCTGGTGCATCTGCAGGGACAGGTCGTGCTCGACCTTCAGCCCGTCCAGGTTCAGCACGGTGGCCTGTCCCGACGGGCGAAACTCGATGGGATAGTCGAACGTGGTCGCCTTGCGTCCTTCCGGCGCCTTGAACTTGATCGCCCGCCCCACGTGCACCAGGCAGCGCTCCACGTTGTAATTGCCCAGATCCGACTCGGCGACCAGCACGTCGTCAGGATGTCCGTTGCCGCCCAGCAAGAAGCGCAGCAGGACGCGCCCGCCGGCATAGCGCTGGGCCTTGCCGGCCTGACCGTAACAGGCTCGCAGCTCCTCGAAGCGCTCGGCGATGGCGTCCTCGACGTCGGCGGTGTTCACCACACCCAGCTCGTTGTCGATCTTGATGTCCGACCCACCTGACTGGCCCGGTCCCTGGCCCGGGTGAAAGCGCCGACGGCCTCCGCTGGCCAGCGCGCCGTCATCTCGCTTGTCCTCGCTGTGGCCGCAGCCAACCGCGGCCAGGGCCAGAACCAACGTAGCCACTTTCTTCATGAAACACCTCAGAACGTGGACTCTTGGGGAAACCATCAACGGCCTCGGGCTCGGCCGGTGATCGGTTGCTGACGAAGACGACTTTAGGGGCCTCTAATAGGCAGGCTCGAACCGATACTCGTATTGCATCGACCCCCGATTAGGAATGGCGGGATATTCAAAATCCTTCAGTTTGCTGACCAGGCACTGACCGACCTCGGGGCTTTTCAGCGATCCACCCACCACCCGGACGTCCGCGGCGCGTCCCGACGGCTCGATGGTCAGCACCACGAACACCGAACCCTTGAAGGCGCGGTCGTGTTTCTCGTCCAGCACTTCCTGGTAGCACTTCAGCGTCGATGTGTCGCGCTGCTGCAGCAGAAGCTGGATCTCCGCCTGTTTGTCGGGCGGAATCCCGCCCAGCTGCGGCGTGGGCTCCTCGTTTCGCACCACCGTCACGGGCCGCTCCCCGCTCTGCGTCTCGGCGCATCCAGCTCCCACCACCCAAGCGGAGCTCAGGACCAGCAGATTGATACCCAGCGTAGCGCGTCGCATGGAACCTCCGGGGGGCGTGGTCGAAATGGGCTGCCCGCGAAACTTAGCGTCAGGATCAGTCCTTCAGCAAGGCCGAAGCGATGACCAGCCGTTGAATCTCGCTGGTCCCTTCATAGATCTCCGTGATCTTGGCGTCGCGAAAGTGCCGTTCCACCGGAAAATCGGTGAGATATCCATACCCGCCGAAGATCTGCACCGCCTCCTTGGCCGCCCGGTTGGCCGCCTCCGACGCGTACAGCTTGGCCATCGACGCCTCACTGGTGTACCGCCCGCCGCCGTCCTTCTTCACCGCCGCGCGCCAGACCAGCAGGCGGGCCGCGTCGATCTCCGTGCACATGTCGGCCAGCTTGAACTGGATGGCCTGATGCTCGGCGATCGGCTGGCCGAAGGTCTTTCGCTCCAGCGCATACTTCGTGGCGTCCTCGAAGGCGGCCCGGGCGATGCCCACCGCCTGCGCGGCGATGCCGATGCGACCGCCGTCCAGCGTGGTCATGGCCACCTTGAACCCGTCGCCCGCCGGACCCAGCATGGCGTCCGCGCCCACGGCGCAGTCGGTGAAGAAGATCTGCGCCGAGGGCGCGCCGCGAATTCCCAGCTTGTCGTCGGTGGCGCCGATCTTCAGCCCCGGCGTGTCGGTCGGCACCAGGAACGCCGAGATGCCGCGCGACTTCTTGGTTGCATCGGTGGTGGCGAACAACAACACCACGTCGGCCACCGGACCGTTGGTGATGAAATTCTTGGTGCCGTTGATGACGAATCTCTCGCCGTCGCGCACCGCCGTGGTCCGCTGCGCCGACGCGTCCGAGCCAGCTTCCGGCTCTGACAGCGCGAAACAGCCCAGCGCCTTGCCGCTGGCCAGCGCTGGCAGCCAGCGCTTCTTCTGCGCCTCGCTGCCGAATCGCAAGATCGGATCACACACCAGCGAGTTCAGGACCGACATGATGACGCCGGTCGAGGCGCAGGCCCGCGAGATCTCCTCCAAGGCCAGCGCATAGCTGACGGTGTCCATGCCGGCGCCGCCCCACGCCTCGGGCACCGCCACGCCCATCAAGCCCAGCTCGCCCATCTTGGCGACCAGCTCCTTGGGAAAACGGTGCTCGCGATCGATGGCCGCCGCCTGGGGCAGGACCTCCTGCGTGGCGAAGGCGCGCGCCGTGTCGCGGATCAGCTTCTGTTCGGGTGTCAGGTCCAGATCCATCGTCGTCGGTGTCCTCAGCGTCCGTGGAATTTCGCCGGTCGTTTTTCCAGGAAGGCCTTCATGCCTTCACGGCGATCGGCGGTGGCGAACAGGCCGGCGAACAGCTGCTGCTCCAGCTCGTTGCCGGCGGACAGCGACAGCTCCTCGCTCCGGCGCAGCGCCCGCTTGGCGTCGGCGATGGCCAGCGGCGGCTTGCCGGCGATGAGCGCGGCGGTGGCGCGCGCCTTGGGCAGAAGGTCCGCCGGTTCGAAGACGCGGTTGCACAGGCCAATGCGCAGCGCCTCGTCGGCGCTGATGATCTCACCGGTGAAGATCAGCTCGCGCGCCCGGGCCACGCCGATCCGCCGCGGCAGGCGCTGCGTCCCTCCGAAACCGGGGATGAGTCCCAGGTTCACCTCGGGCTGACCGAACCTGGCCGTGCGCGCCGCGTAGATGAAATCGCAAGCCACCGCCAGCTCGCAGCCGCCGCCCAGCGCGAACCCGTTGACGGCCGCGATGATGGGGATGGGCAGCGTCTCCATCGCGTCGCCCAGGGCGTGCCCCAGCTCGGTGAAGGCGCGCGCCTCCCACGACCCGATATCGACCATGGCGGCGATGTCGGCGCCGGCCACGAAGGCGCGCTCGCCGGCGCCGGTCAGGATGACACAGCGGATCTCGTCGGTGCCGACCGCGGTGCCCAGCGCCTCCAGCAGCGCGTGCATGGTGTCCGCGTCCAGCGCGTTCAACGCCTTGGGCCGGTTGATGGTCAGGGTCAACACCGGACCCTCGCGCTCGACCAGCAGGCGCGGCTCCTCGGCCTCGGCGATCGTCGTTGTGGACGTGGTCGGTGCCGGCGTCTTCCTCGTCGGCGTTGTCGGTTCAGTCATCGTGTCGGCTCTCCCCCCGGCGGCGGGTAAGAATAAAACCCGCGACCGGCCTTGCGCCCCAGCCAGCCGGCGGCCACGTACTGTCGCAACAGCGGGCAGGGGCGATACTTGGGATCGCCCAGATCGCGGTGCAAAACCTCCAGGATGGCCAGCGTGGTGTCCAGGCCAATCAGGTCCATCAGCGCGCACGGTCCCATCGGGTGATTGAGCCCCAGCGTGATGGCCACGTCGATGTCTTTTTCCACGGCGATGCCCTCGAACAGAGCAAAGCACGCCTCGTTCAACATCGGCATCAGAATTCGATTGACGATGAACCCCGGGATATCGCGCGAGCTGACCGTGGTTTTTCCCAGACGCTCGGCCAGGGCGCGCGTCGTTTCGTACGTGGCGTCCGACGTGGGCAGGCCGCGGATGATCTCCACCAGCTTCATCAGCGGCGGCGGATTCATGAAGTGCATGCCGATCACCCGATCGGGGCGGGTGACCGCGGCGCCGATGCCGGTGATGCTGATGGACGACGTGTTGGTGGCCAGGATGACGCCGGCGCGACAGCTTTGATCCAGCGCGCCGAAGATCTCGCGCTTGATCTCGGGCCGCTCGGTGGCCGCCTCGATCACGAAGTCGATGGCCTCCATGTCGCCGCCGTAAAGATCGGCGGGCTGGATGCGCGCCATGATGGCGTCGCGATCCTCGGGCGTCACCTTCTTCTTTTCCACCAGCTTGGCCAGCTGAGCGCCGACGGTGGCTCGCCCCTTGTCGGCGATGTTGCGGGTGCTGTCGATCAGCGAGACGGTCAGGCCGTGGCCGGCGGCCAGCTGGGCGATCCCGCGCCCCATCTGCCCGGCGCCCACCACGCCCAGGTGCTCGATCACCACGAACGCACCACCATCACAGGCGTTCGATCGCCAGCGCGATCCCTTCGCCGCCGCCGATGCACAGCGACGCGACACCGCGCTGCTTGCCGGCGGCGGTCAGCGCCGACAGCAACGTCACCAGCACGCGCGCCCCGCTGGCGCCGATGGGGTGTCCCAGCGCCACCGCGCCGCCCCACACGTTCACCCGCGCCGGGTCCAGGCCCAGCATGCGGTTGTTGATCACCGACACCACCGCGAACGCTTCATTGATCTCCCACAGATCCACGTCGCCGGTCTTCCAGCCAACTTTCTTCAGCAAGGTGGTGATGGCACCGGCGGGGGCGGTGGTGAACCACTCCGGGGCCTGGGCATGGCCGGCGGAGCCGACGATGCGCGCCAGCGGTTTCCACCCTTTGCTCCTGGCCAGCTCGGCGCTGGTGAGGACCAGCGCCGCCGCGCCGTCATTGATCGACGAGGCGTTGCCGGCGGTGATGGTGCCGTCCTTTTGAAACGCCGGCCGCAGGGTGGGCAATTTGTCGATGTCGCCGCGCCTCGGCTCCTCGTCCTCGCTCACCATCTTGGGCGGACCCTTGCGTTGCGGTATTTCCACCGGCGCGATCTCGGCGCGAAACTGTCCTTCCGCCTGGGCGCGCAGCGCCCGCCGGTACGATTCGGCGGCGAAATCGTCCTGGTCCTTGCGGGTGACGTTCTTTTCCCTGGCGCACAGCTCGCCGCAATCGCCCATGTGAACGTTGCCGTAGGCGTCCCACAGGCCGTCTTGAATCAGCGAATCGATGACCTGCGCGTGACCCAGGCGCAGACCGTCGCGAACCTTGGGCAAAAGGTAAGGCGCGTTCGACATCGATTCCATGCCGCCGGCCACCACCACCTCGTGCTCGCCCACGGCGATGGCGTTGGCGCCCAGAACGACCGCCTTCAAACCCGAGCCGCAAACCTTGTTGACGGTGACGGCGCCGACCGCCGCCGGGATCCCCGCCGCGATGGAGGCCTGGCGCGCCGGGGCTTGCCCCTGACCGGCCGGCAGGACGCAGCCCATGTAAACCTCGCCGATGTCGCCGCCGGTCGCCGGCACCCCGGACCGTTCCAGGGCCGCCTTGATGGCCACGGCGCCCAGGCGCGGGGCGGCGATGCTGGCCAGTTCGCCCTGGAAAGAGCCAATCGGCGTCCGGGCTCCACTGAGGATGACCACGTCTTTCATGGCGAAAATCATAGCGCTAGAACCGGTCGCCGTCGCTAGGGCCGGGGCTGAAAGGCGTATGGTGCAAATGTAGACTTCTATCCTACATATGCAACAATTACCTTCATGCCATTGCTGCTGCCCGGTGAAAAGCGTTCCGTCACCTTCTGGGAGGCCGCGCTGGCCGTCGGCGTGGTGCTGGGCCTCTGCGCGCTCGGTTGTGGCTCGTCCAGCCACGCTCACCGGCCGCGCCCGACGCTGGTCGAGGCGGCCCGCCGCGAGGCCCGCGTTCTGGAAAAGCAACCACCGGTCAAGTCGGGGGCCGACGAGAGCGTCACGCTGGTCGCCCGTGCCCTGCACGACACCGGATTGCGTTTCGGCACCGACGGCAGCGCCCGCGCGCTGTGGGGGTACTTGCGGACCGCGCACAAGGTCGTCGCGCCCACCAGCGCCCGTCCGGGCGACGTGGTCTTCTTCGACACCGGCGGCAGCGCCCAGCGCCCACCCGAATGCGCCGACCACGCCGGCATCGTGACGGACGTGGGACCGGACGGCCGCATCGCCTTTCTGGAGATCCGCGACGGCCACGCCCGCACCAGCTATGCCCATCCCGGGCTCCCGCTGGTCCGGCGCGACGCCAACGATCAGGTCCTGAACTCGTTCCTGCGGCCGAAGAAGATTGACGACCCACCTGATCGGCGATACTTCGCTGGCCAGATGCTGTGTGCGGTTGCCCGGGTTTCGCGACTCTGAAGACAACCCGGTTGTTGATAGCCGCCAACTAACTTGTCATTCGCAGGTCCAGGTTTGAATCATTATCGGTGCTTGGGTGTGGAACTGGGCTTGCTAGTACCTGACAGCGAGACGATTGCGACAGGGAGAGGAACTCCCTATACTCAGCCGGCTTCCCGGCTCCCCCAACTGGTCGACGTACGTTTCTAGGAGGATTCCAATGAAGGGTGTATTGCCGCTGCGCTGGCGACATGTGCGATGGGTTCTGGCCGCCGGCGCGCTGCCTGTCATCTGGGCCTGCAATTCGCCCCCGCTGGCGCCGCCGACGCCAGCCCCGGAACGAACCGTCAACGAGGTCTTCCAGGCCGCCGTCAACCGGGACATCGACATCCTCTTCATGGTCGATAACTCGCCGTCGATGCGACCCTTGCAGACCAAGCTGGCCACCAACTTTCCCATCTTCATCAACACCCTCAGCGGTCTGCCGGGCGGTTTGCCCAACGTGCACATCGCCGTGGTCTCGTCGGACATGGGATCGGGGCCCATGGCGCCCACCCAGCAGTGCCGCGTGGGCGGTGACGGCGGTCAATTCCAGACCACCCCGCGCGTTGCCGGCTGTACCAGCGGTTTGCCCGCCGACCAGCATTTCTTCGCGTCGGTCAATGGCATGAAGAATTTCACGGGCGACATCGCCACCGACTTTGCCTGCGTGGCTCAGCTGGGCGACCTGGGATGCGGCTTCGAGCACCAGTTCGCGTCGATGCTGCGCGCGCTGGAGCCCGGGGGCAACCTGCCCGCCACCAACGCCAACTTCCTCCGACCGACCGCCTTCCTGTCGATCATCCTCATCACCAACGAGGACGACTGCTCGGCGCCGCCGGATTCGAACCTCTTCGACACCAACTCGCAGCTGGTCTCTGACCCGCTGGGGCCGCTGGCGTCGTATCGCTGCAACGAGTTCGGGCACCTGTGCATGGGCATGAAGCCGCCGCGCACGCCCGCCATGTTGACCGGCTGCACGTCGGCCGAGGACGGCCGCCTCCTGAAGGTGGCGGAGGTCATCGACCGCACCAAGGCCCTCAAGGGAGGCGACCTGAGCAAGATCTTGGTGGCTGCCGTCGCCGGCCCGCCCACGCCTTACAACGTCGTGCTTGCCCCCGGAACCACGGCCACCGGGGTCACCGAGCAGCAGCCGAACATCCAGCACTCGTGCCAGGAGGCCACGGACAACACCTACGCCGATCCGGGCGTCCGCCTCAAGATGTGGGTCGATGCCTTCAAGGGAACGTACGTGTCGATCTGCGACCGAACCTTTGAAAAGGCGCTGACCCAGATCGCCGACGCCATCGGCAAGGCCATCGGTCCCCAGTGCGTCGAGGGCAAGCTGGTGGACTCCGACCTCAACACCCCCGGCATCCAGCCCGACTGCGTGGTCAGCGACATCACCACCAACGCCCAGGGTCAGCGCGTGGAGACGCCCCTTCCCAGCTGCATCAAGAGCAACAACGCCCATCCTTGCTGGGAACCGCGGAACGACCCGGCCTCCTGCAACGGGGCCAACAAGACGTTGATCAACGTGAACCGCGACGGCGCCAAGCCGTCCGATCTGAACACCAGCGTCTCTTGCGCCGTCTGCATTCCCGGGACGATGAACCCCGGTTGCAACTAGACGACGCAGCGGCGATGCGGTCGGGGCTCTCCGCCGGGAGGGCCTGACCTGGCCATCGACTGGAACCGTCTGGATCCGCGCCGCCGCTTTCGCTCGGGAACGGGTGACAAGTCGCCGCTGTCGATCGAGGGCGACGGTCGGGGTGTGCTGTGCCTGCACGGGATCACCGGCACCCCGTACGAGGTGCGTCCGGTGGCCGAGGCCCTGGGCCGCGCCGGGTGCAGCGTGGAGCTGCCGATGCTGGCCGGGCATGGCCAGTCACTGCGCGAGCTGGCAGCCACCCAGTGGCCGGACTGGCTGGCGTCGGCCGAGCAGGCGATGAACGCATTGGCGGCGCGGGTGGGCAACCGCCCGATCGCGGTGGTCGGTTTTTCCATGGGCGGTCTGCTGGCCCTGCGGCTGGCGCGGCTGTTCCCGGAGCGGATCGCGGCGCTGGTGGTCATCGCGGCGCCGTTGCGGCTGCGCTCGTTTCAGGTGCGCGGCATCCGCGCCCTGTCACGCCTGCCGCTGAACTTTCAGAAGCTGCCGTTTGCGTCGGTCCCAAAATTGAACGGCTCGGATGTCTCGGATCCGATCGTGCGCTTCGAGAACCCTGGCCTGCGGGCGTTCCCCATCGCCGCGGTGAACAGCCTCCTGGATCTGATGGACACCGTCCGCGCCGATCTGCCCCAGATCGTCACGCCGACGCTGGTCGTCCACGGGCGGAACGATCACACCGTACCGATGGACGATTCGCTGGAGCTGACCGGCAGCCTGGCGTCGGACGTCATCGAACGGTTGTGGCTGGATCGGTCGTTTCACATCGTCACCATGGACGTCGAGCGGGCGCTGGTGGTGGAGACCATCGCCAAGTTCCTGGGCCGCCACGCCGGCTGGGCGGACGCGCTGAAATCGCCCGTGCCAAGAGCGTGAGCGCGGCCGGAAAGCGGTGGTAGGCTGCCGGCCGCATGCGTCTCAGTGAACAGAAGGACCTGGTTCTGGCCATTGATCAGGGGACGACCGGCACGACGGTGCTGATCGTCGACGAGCGGTTCGCCGTACGCGGCCGCGGCTACAGCGAGTTCGCCCAGATCTACCCGCGCCCGGGCGAGGTCGAGCACGATCCGGAGGCGATCTGGGCATCGGTGGGCAGCGCCATGGAGGACGCCTTGCGCGACGTCAACCCGACGCGCATCGCGGCCGTGGGCATCACCAACCAGCGCGAGACGACGCTGCTGTGGGAGCGCGACAGCGGACGGCCGGTGGGCAATGCCATCGTCTGGCAGGACCGCCGCACGGCGGAATTCTGCGCCGAGTTGAAGGCGGCCGGGCACCAGGCCTTGGTGCGCGAACGGACGGGCCTGGTGCTGGACCCGTATTTTTCGGCGACCAAGATCCGCTGGATGCTGGACCACGGAAACGGGTTGCGCCGCCGCGCCGAAGAAGGTGCCCTGGCCTTCGGCACCGTCGACAGCTTTCTGATCTGGCGGCTGTCGGGCGGGCGCGTGCACGCCACCGACGTGACGAACGCGTCGCGCACGCTGCTGCTGGATCTGCACAGCCGGCGATTCTCGGACGATCTCTGTCAGCTGTTCGGCGTGCCGCGCGCGCTGCTGCCGGAGGTGCGCAGCTCGGCCGGTCTCATCGCCATCACGCGCGGTGTGCCCGGACTGCCCGACGGCATTCCCATCTCGGGCGTGGCCGGCGATCAACAGGCGGCGCTGTTCGGTCAGGACTGCACGGTGGCCGGGGACGCCAAGTGCACGTACGGGACGGGCGCCTTCCTGTTGATGAACGTCGGCCCGACACCGACGATCTCCAGCAACGGGCTTCTGGCCACGGTGGCCTGGACACTGGATGCGACGGCCAGCGACAGCGGTCAGCCGGAGACCGCGTACGCGCTGGAGGGGAGCGCCTTCGTGGCGGGCGCGCTGGTGCAATGGCTGCGCGACGGGCTGGGGATCATCGCCAAGGCCGCCGACGTCGAGGCGCTGGCGCGGTCGGTGCCGGACGCCGGCGGGGTGACCATCGTGCCGGCGCTGGCCGGGCTAGGCGCGCCGCACTGGCGGCCGGACGCGCGGGGCCTGATCAGCGGAATCACTCGCGGCACCACGCGAGCACACCTGGCGAGGGCCGCGCTGGAGGCGATCGCCTTCCAGAACGTCGATCTGGTGCGGGCCATGGAAGCCGACGCCGGTCGCAGCATCAACAACCTGCGCGTCGACGGTGGAGCGTCCGCCAACAACCTCCTGCTGCAAATTCAGGCCGACCTGCTGGGCGTTCAGATCTTTCGCCCGGGAATGGTCGAGGCCACCGCGCTGGGCGCCGCCAAGCTGGCCGCCCGCGGAATCAGCTTGCCCCGCCCCGAGTCCAGCGCCGAGACGACCAAGATGGAGATCTTCAATTCGACGATGCGGCTGGCCGATCGCGAGGCGATGATGGCGCGCTGGCAACAGGCCATCGCCCGAGCATAGGCAACCCTCTGAAGATATTGGGGCCTTGGTGTTGCGCCCCACCTCGCAAAGGGATCTTGCTAGGCTTGCCGCTGCCGAGAGGCGTGCCGCGATGTTGGACTACTTCGACACGATCTATGGCGCCAGCGTCTGCGCGATGTGCGGCGACTCGCTGGCGAAAGGGCGGTACCTGCAGGTCGAGGCGTCGTTCCCCCAGGTGTTCTGTTCGCGGGCGTGCCTGCGCGCCGAG
>DATLVT010000792.1:0-13289 GCA_035577105.1 Polyangia bacterium | reverse complement strand
CCCTCCATCGGGCGAACTGCATCTGCTGCAGGCGCGCTCTGGGGTTGTCGTTGACGAAGGTGACCAGCGGTCCTGACAGCGTCAGATTGGGCGGCGGATAATTCGGCGGATAAGGATAGGTCCCGTAGGGCTGCGGCCACTGCGCGGGCGCCGGCGGTGGCGGTGGCGTCTGGGCATGAGAGACGGTGGCGACTGTCATCTGCGCGGCGACAATCAACAAGAGAGAGAGACCGACGGGACGTTTCTTCATCGCGGCTCCAGCGGCCCGGAACGTAGCAACGAACGAGCAAATCGGTAAAGGCGTCATGTGCCCCGGCTGGGGTCGCGATGTGCGGGACGTCACAGCCCCCCCCGACCGGGCGTTAAGCGTCCTGGCTACCCGGCCGTTCCGACGCCGCGTTAAAGTGTCGCCATGAACAGAAGCAGGGTCCGTCGCTGGGTTCGGGGATGCGTGGGGGTGAGCGTCCTGGCGGGCTGGGCGTTCGCGTCGGTGACCAGCCGGGCCGCCGATCCCGCGGAGCCCGTCATCGCCAGGCTGTGCGCCCTGGTGCCGCATGACGAGGTCCGCTCGACGCTGGGCGTGGAGGCGCTGGGCGAGCTGAGCGCCAGCGGGACAACGTCGGATGTCTGGTGCCGATACGCCAGGCCGAACAATTGCGGAATCCGCTTCTACATGCACGAGAGCGCCGAGTCCTTCGCGCTGAGAAGGAAGGCGGCCGCGGCGAGCATGAACATGAAGGACCTGGCGGGCGTCGGTGACAAGGCCTTCCTGGTAAAGGTGGAAACGGCCTTTCCCTCCTTCTCCATCTGGGCGATGAAAGGCGACAATCAGGTCATGGTCTCCACGACCCGCGTCACCGAGGAAAAGACGATCGCGCTGATAAAAAAGGTGCTGGCCAAGCTCTGAACGGCCTGGCAAGCGCCAACCCGCGCGCCCCGCGCGGATTTCTCGTTGGTCAGTGCAGCGCTGGTGGGGTCGCTTGCGGCGATTTGCCCTCGCTGGGTCGCGGCAGGGTGCCGGGCGCCGGCTCGGGGATGGTGAACGTGAACGTCGCCCCTTCGCCCGGCCGACTGGCGACGTCGATGTGGCCGCCGTGCCGATCGACGACGTGCCGGGCGATGTAGAGGCCAAGGCCCAACCCCCCGCCGCTGCCGCGCTGGGCCTGCCAGTGTCGTTCAAAGAGGCGCGGCACCGCGTCCGCCGGAATTCCCGGTCCGCTGTCCTTGACGCAAAACCGCGTGCAACCTGGCTCCGACGTGGCGCTGACCAGGATCTCCCCACCTTCCGGGGTGAACTTCAGCGCGTTTCCCACCAGGTTGGACAGCACCTGCAGCAGGCGTTCGCGATCGACGTAGGCGGTGACGCCAGCGGCAGCCGAAAACGACAGACGGATTCCTCTTCCTTCGGCGGCTCTCTCGAAGAGGGTCGCCGTCTCGTTGAACAGCGACGCGACGTCCTCCCGCGCCGGCGACAGCGAGAAGGTGCCCGCTTCAAGGCTGGCCGTGGCCAGCACGTCCTCGATGAGATGCTTCATCCGGCGGGCCGCGTTCTCGATGACATTGACCTGGCGGCCACTGATCCCTCCCGAAAGGCTCTTCCTCTTCAGCGCCTCGGTCCCCATGAGGATCGCGCCCAGGGGATTGCGCAGATCGTGCGACACGATCGCCAGCAGCTCTTCCCGGGCGGCAGAAGCGCGCTTGGCCGCTTCGCGGGCCTCCTGCTCGCGCTCGAACTGCTGGCCGATCCGCTGCGTCGTGGTCAATGCCAGACGCCGGCTGATCAGGATGGCCAGCATCGTCGCGCCACCGATCACGATCGCAGCCAGCCAGTCAGCCCGCTCTGACGCAGCCGCCACCGACCGGTACGACAACCTCTCGTCACGCACCAGCTGATCCAGGGCCGCCTCCAGCTGCTCGCGCGCCGGTCGCATGACGGCGTCGAACGAGACCACGGCGCTCTCGGTGTCTCCCTGCGCGCCGCGCTCTCTCATGGTGCGCTCGGCGTCCGACACGTAGTTATCGGCGGCCTGCCCCACCGCCTGCAGAAACTGGCCGTCCGTCTTGGGCAGCAGGCTCTGCAGTTCGCGCAGGCGTTCAATGAACCGCTGCTTGGCCTCTTCGAAGCTGGCCGATGAGCGCTGGTTGGGCACCAGCAGAAATCCCCGGCTGGCCGAGACGACCTGTTCGGCGTGATAGCGGAGCCGCTCGACGGTGGCCAGCCTGTCCATCGCCTGCGCCTGCTGGTCGCTGGAGACCACGCTGGCCCACAGCGCCCCGATCGAGATGGCGCCGATGGTCAGGGTCACCCCCATCAGCGCGGCAAACCCCAGACGCAGTTGTTTGCGAACGCTCATGGCAGCAGCTCCTGAGCAATTAGCAGCAGCAGGTATGATCCGGGTTCCGGCGCGCGTCAACCGCGGAAGGCGCAACCGCGCCGGGGGCGCGGCCTCACCAGGCGGTCATCGGGCCCAGATTGTGAACCCGGGTGAATCCGTGCTGGCGCAACGCCTGCGCGGCCTGGGCGCTGCGATGGCCGCTGCGACAGTAGACCACCACCTCGGTCTGGGGCGGGCCCACTTCAGCAAGCCGCCGGTCTATTTCCAGGACCGGAATGTTCAGCGCGCCGGGCAGGTGCCCGCGACCGAACTCCTCGGGTGAGCGGACGTCGACGAGGCGCGCGCCGCTCGCCACCAGCTTGCGCGCCTCGACGCCCTGGATCTCGCGGCCGCGGCCGAAGACCAGATAGCCCGCCACGACGACAACGACCAGCGTTCCAACGAGGATCAGGCCCATGCGTCCCATGCCCATTCATTCACCGGTTCGCCCGCCCTGGCGAGCGAAAAGTGGGCTGGTGCATTAGTCTTCCTGCCGATGCTTCGTCGGCTGGCCCGCGTGTTCGGCTTCGTGGTCGCCGGCCTCGTCGTCATCGGAGGCGTGCTCGTGGTGCTGGCGTGGCTGTCGACAGGGCATTTCGCCGCCTTCGGGGGCAGGCCGGATCCGGCGCGGCTGCGCGGGTCGCCGGAGTTTGTGGACGGGCGTTTTCAGAACCCCGAACCGACGGCGCTGATGTCGGGCAGCCGCTGGTTCTGGGCGCTGAAAGAGTGGCTGTTCGGTGGGCAGATGCGCACGCCCCGCTGCCCGCTGCCGATGGTGACCGACGGGGCGGCCCGCCTGGCCGTCCCGCCCGCCTCGGGGTTGCGCGTCACCTGGCTGGGGCATTCGACGACGCTGATCGAGATCGACGGTCAGGTCTTGCTGACCGATCCGATCTGGAGCGAGAGGGCGTCGCCCTCGACGTGGGTGGGGCCAAAGCGGTTTCATCCACCGCCGCTGGCGCTGGCGGCGCTCCCGCACCTGGACGCGGTGGTCGTCTCGCACGAGCACTATGATCACCTGGACCAGATGACGGTGGTGGCGCTGGCGGCGCGCGGTGTGCCGTTCCACGTTCCGCTGGGGATCGGGGCGCACCTGGCCGCCTGGGGCGTGCCGGCCGCGCAGATCATCGAACACGACTGGTGGCAGGGCAGGGCGCTGGCCGGCGGCGTGCGCGTGGTCTCGACGCCGTCGCGGCATTTCAACGGGCGGCTGCCCGGGCGCACGGGCGCGCTGTGGACGTCGTGGTCGATCGTGGGGCCGCGACACCGCGTCTTCTTCAGCGGCGACACCGGGCCCACCGAATCGCTGCGCGAGATCGCGCGCCGCGAGGGACCGTTCGACGTCGCGCTGATCGAGATCGGGCAATGGAACGCCGCCTGGGGCGACATTCACCTGGGCCCGCAGGGGGCGCTCGACGCGTTCGCGCGCAGCGGCGCCAAGGTCTTGATCCCGATCCACTGGGGCACGTTCGTGCTGGCCTATCACGCCTGGTCGGACCCGGCGGAGACGCTGGTCACCGAGGCGGCCAGGCGCGGCGCCGCCGTGCTGACGCCGCGGCTGGGCGAGCCGATCGAACCCGCGGCGACGCCGCTGCCCGTGACGGCGACGTGGTGGCGGGCGTATCCGCCGACGACGGCGACCTGCCCCTGACGGCCGGGTGGCGGACCGGCGGCGGACCCGGGCAGGACGGACAGACACTGTCACAGTGGCTGCGCATCGCCAGCCGATCGGGGCGCACCTGCGATCTTCGCCGATCGCAGGTGCCCGGTCTCATGCGATGGCGCTGGTCAGTGCAGCGTGTGCTTGAGGTTGCTCATCATGTTGTGCGTCTGCTGCTGCTCTGTCATCAGCTGCGACTCCAGCGTCGAGCGGGTGCTGCCGTCCAGCTTTTTCAGATCGTCGCGATACTGGCGCAGGCCATGGTCCTCGCCTTCTTCCAGCGCAGCAATGGCCGCCTTCTTGCCGAATGCCTTGGCCCCGCCCTCGACCAGCTTGGCGAAGGTTCCCCAGGGACCAGACCCGGAGGCTGGCTCGCCCCCTCGACGCGCCACCTCGCTGCGCAGCACGCTGACCCGCTGCTCGTGCGACGAACGACACTGCAGCAGTTGCTGCGCGATGACCGCGTCATCATTCAGTTTCTCAATCGCCTGATCGTACGTCTCGACGGCCGAGATCTCCCCCCGGAGCAGGCTGTTCAGAGTATCCACGTTCTTGTCAGTGTGCATTTGAATCCCTCCCTCTACATGGTGAAACGTAGGTATGCCGCTGCCCGAAACAACCCATCGCCTTCAATGGCCGGCGGGCGCCATCGGCGCAATCAGCGACGCTGGCCCAGGCCAGCAGCCGAAAGATTCTTGCTTTGTCCCGATCGGCCGGGCCCGGCATACGAGACCTTCATGCCTCTACTGCACCGTCGCCTGCGGCGAGACCAGGATCTGCACATGCAGCCCTATATCGTCAGCTCGGACTGCCGCGCCATGAGCGGGCCAAAGTGTCAGGGCTTCCTCGGTTGCCTCAAGCAGTGTCCGGTGAATTGAAGCTCGAGGCGCCGGCCGCCGCGGGTCAGGTCTTGCCGCGCGTCACGTTCGTATAAACCTCGGCGCGGATGGCCACCAGCGCTTCCCGTTCCTCTGGTGTAAAGCGCGGCCCAAAGCTGGCCTGCACGGTGTCGATCGACGACAGCAGCAACGCCCAGCCGTCCGCCATCCCGTTCATGTACTTGAAGCCCTGCTTCAACTGGGCGATGGCGTCCTCGTGCCCGCTGGCCTTCAGACGGGTCATCAATTCCCTCACGGCCTGAAGAAACTCCTCACGTGAATCAAAAGGGGCCATTTGCGATCTCCGTCGGACGAACGTGACTGGGCAGCTCGCCCTTACTTTAGGCGCGGACCGCGGTGACTGCAAACGATCGACGGGTCGAGTCGGCTAGGGATACCAGGGCAGCTTGTACCCGCGCCACATCCAGCGGAGCGTGTCCGGGAAATCGGCGGTGGCCAGCTTGGGCGGGTAGTGATCGCCCAGGCGAATCTGATCGGCCGTCGGGTTGGCGGGCAGCATGCTGCCGCGGCCGACGCGATAGCGATAGTGGTACATCTTGGTCATCAGCACCTGGGCCGCGTCGTTGTTGCCTGTGAACCAGCTGCTCGTTCCGCCGCCGTTGGCATCGCGTCCCAGGTCAAGTGGGCTGCTGACCAGGCTGATGCGCAGGGGCTTGGTGGTGGCAAAGTCGCGGACCAGCCGGGGGAACATTCCGTTCGTGTTGGGGAAGCTGGCGTCGTGGGTGAGGAGCTTGTGGAACTTGTCGGGCTTGTACCAGCCGACCATGAACGCGCAGATGCCGCCCGAGCTGTGACCGACGATCGACCAGCCGTCGGGATCCTCGACGATGTCGTACTTGCTGAGGATGACGTCGGGGATCATCTCCTCGATCAGGAAGCGTGAATATTTATCGCTGGGCGTGTCGTACTGCATGCTGCGCACGCCCGAATCATCCGGCGACGTGAAGCTGCCGTCGCTGGTGCCGGGATCGATGAACAGCCCGATGGTGACCGGCATATCGCCGGCGTGGATCAGATTGTCGAAGATCACCGGCGCGTGAAACGGCGCCAGCGACGTCTGCACGCCGAGATAGTGGTGACCGTCCAGCACGACCGCCAGGGCGGCGCGCTGGCCGGGCTTGTACTGGGCGGGGACGTAGATCCAGTACTGGAACTTCAGCCCGGCGTACACCGCCTTGCTGGCGTAGATCTGCGGCGCGTTCAACCCGGAGACGGCGCCGGTGGGCGCGCCGTTGAGGTGCATCAGCGATTCAGGCGGCAGCACATAAGGAGCGTTGAGATCGCTCTGGCCGTCGCCGGTCGCGCCGGGGTCGCTCTGCGTGCCGCGCGTGCCGCTGGGGGGCAGGCCGTCATTACCGGCCGTGTCGCCGGCGTCGCTGGTGATCACCGCGCCGCCGCTGCCACCCGCCGCGGCGCCGCCGCTGCCGCTGCCGCCCGAGCCCGATGCGCCGCCCGTCGCCGCCGCGCCGCCGGTGCCCGTGGTCGGAAGGCTACCGCCCGCGCCGCCGGTGGCGGCGGCGTCCGCCTGTCCCGGTGGTCCGCTGTTGCCCTTGTCGCTGGCTGAGCAGCCGATCCATCCCGTCAGAACCAGGCCTGCCACAGCAAGCCGAATGCACTGTCGTCCGTTGCGGGTCATTGACTCCCCTCGCTTGGGCCGCGTTCGCGGCGATCGCGGCAATCGCGACCGCTGGCGGGAATCTACCAATTTCCGATTCCGGAGGCGTGTCAACTGGAGCTGACACTTGCCGCGCGGAGCGGCGGCGGCCTCAGGCCTTGATCGACTGTCGCGTCATCCGGCGGGTCAGTCGCACGGCCTCGGCGCGCAGGTGAGCGGCCGCCCCCCCGGGTGCATTCAGATCAGAGTTGACCGCCGAGAGCAGCGCCTTGACCTGACCGTCGTCGCCGCGCGCGTCAGCCAGACGCAGGGCGATGAGCCGCGCCTTCAGAAGCTCGCTCCGCCGCCCCAGGGCATCGGCGACGGTCAGCGCCTCCTCGACCAGGGGCTGCGCACGGTTCGGATGGGCAGCGGCAATGGCCCGCTCGGCCAGCGTGGCCAGCACGAACGCCAGCATTCGTTTGTGATCGTGCGCCCGCAGCGCCGCGACAGCGTCCGGGATTCGCGTCTCGGCGGCGGCGTTGCCGTCGAGGATGTCGATCAGGCACATGAGGCTCTCGACGACGGGCTCCTCGCTGTTGTGGCCAAAGGTCGAAGCCAGCCGGCGCAGCAGCGGGAAACGCTGGCGCGCGTCGGCGGTGCGACCGCGTTCGATGTCGATGGTGACCAGCTGGAGAAGGGCCGTGTACGCGATCCAGGGATCGCGCTCGGCCTGGGCCAGCCGCACGGCGGCCTCCAGGCGAGCGACGGACGCCGCTTCGTTGCCGGCGTGGAACTGCAGCAGTCCCAGGCCCACCTCGAGATCCGGCAACCGGACGTCAGCCTGGCGGGCCAGCTCTTGCGACTCCGTGAGCAGGGCGTGCGCTCGTGGAAGATCTTGCTCCAGCCAGGCCAGGCAAGCGCCGGAGGCGGCCAGCGAGCGCGCCGCGGCCCGGACGTCGGTGGTGCGCGGGGCCTGCGCGCCGCGCGCCACCTGCGCGTGCAGTCCGGTGAAGTCACCGGACAGGTACTCGAGGCGGACCAGCTGGGCGAAGCAGAGGTGCAGGTCGTCGATCAGCTCCGCCTCGCCGAGCGATTCCACCAGCGCCAGGTGGTCGGCCCGCAGCGCGCGCAGGCGCACCGGACCCAGCCCGGGCTGGACCTGAAGACCCAGCAAGCGAACCCGCAGCGGCAGGGCCAGCGATGCGGGCAGCTCGGCGGTGTAGGCCAGACCCCGATCGGCCAGGTCGACGGCGTCGCGGAAGGCGAACAGGCGCACGCATCTTTCGCCGGCGCGGATGCAGGTGCGCGCCGCCAGCGCCAGATCACCGCCGCGCGCGGCGTGCAGCGCGATCTCGCTGGCGCGCGCGCCGTGGGCGTCGTCCTGTGATTGCATCACGCGCGCAATCTGAAGATGCAGGGCCCGGCGACGCGGCGGCGACAGGGTGCGGTAAGCCGCCTCGCGCACGATGTCGTGCGAGAAATCATAGGCGGCGGGCGAGGGGAGCGCATCGCCGCCGGCCGCTGCCCGTACGATGGCCATGCGTTCCAGCTCGTCCAGCGCCGCGATGGCTTCGGTGACGTCGCGGCCCGCCACGCGCGCCAGCGTCTCGGGCGTGAAGGCACAGCCGATGGCCGCGGCCCAGGGGACGAAGGCGCGCGCGCTGTCGCCCAGGCGATCCAGCCGATCGCCGATCAGGCCGTCCAGCGTCTCAGACAGCGCGTCCTTGCCCCGGCCCAGCGCCGCCGCCACCTCGATGGCAAACAGCGGGTTGCCGCCGCTCTCCGCGAAGACGCGCGCGGCGTCCACCGGCGATGGCGCGTGACGGACCAGGCTGGCGATCTCCGCTGCCGACAGGGGGGACAGCTCGAGGCGGGTCAGCCGACCGTCGCGGTCGAGGGCCCGCAGGACGCGCAGGGCGGCGGGGTTGTCGGCCACCTCGCCGGCGCGAACAGCCGCCGCCAGGACGATGCGCCCGGGCCAGGGCGAGCGGGCGATGTAGTGCAGCAGCGCCAGCGACGCCTCATCCGACCACTGAAGATCGTCGAGCACGATCAGCGCGCCGCCGCCGGCACCGGCGCCGGTGTCCCTCTCGGCGCCGGCCAGCGCCGTCAGGACGCGACCGACACCGTCGAACAGGCGCGCCCGGTTGGCGTCCTCGTCGGGCGCGGCGCCCAGCTCGGGCAGCAGGCCCGCCAGCGGCGCCATCACGTCGGCGGGGACGCCCGCCAGCGACACCGAGCGCAGGGCGTCGATCCACGGGCCGTACGGCCGCACCATCTCGGGCTGGAAGGCGCGGCCGACCAGCACGGTGACGCCGCGCCCGCGCGCGTGGCGCGCCAGCTCGTCGAGGAGACGGCTCTTGCCGATGCCGGGATCGCCGGCGAGCAGGGCGAGACCGGGCGCCACGCCGGTCTGCGCGCTGTCGACCAGGGCCCGCAGCCGATCCAGCTCGACGTCGCGGCCGATCAGCGGCGTGCCCGCCTTGGTCGCCGGTTCGGGCGTGGCGGGACGGGGGGGCGAGGGCGCCGCGCGGGTCGGGGCCGCGACGCCCAGCGCGACGTGGGCCGCCGCCAGCTCCGGTCCAGGCGCCTGGCCCAGCTCGCGCAGGATGCGCACCGACAGGTCAAACTGCTCGCGCGCTTCGGCGGTGCGGCCCAGACGTGACAGGAGACGCACGACGCGCACGTGCGATGCCTGCGCCAGCGGATCGATGTCGACCAGGGCGCGCGCGTGCGCCACAGCGTCGTCGGCAGCGATGTCGGCGCGGTCGATGAGCGCGCTCAGGATCGCCACGTGGGTGCGGCGCGCGTCGGCGCGGGTGGCGAGCAGCCACGAGTAAAAGCGGGGACAGCCAGTCAGGTCCAGACCACTCAGCGGTTCGCCGCGGAACAGCCGCGCGGCGCTGGCCAGCTCGGCCGTGCTGGCTGTCATTGAACGACCGACCACGACGCGGGCGTGCAGAAGGTCGACGCGGGCGTCCTTGGCCAGCGCCAGGGCAACGTGGTCACGATCGGCGCGCAGGCGGGGACCGCTGGCGTCGTCCACGATGGGCCTCAGCTTTGAAAGGCTCCAGCGCAGCGAGCCGCGCGGATCATCGGGGGCGTCCCAGAACAGGTCACACAGGCGCTCGCGCCGCTCCTGCCGCCCTTCGGTCGCCAGAAATCCAAGCAGCGCCCGGGTCTTGCGCGAGGCGGGCAACGTGACGGGCCGCCCCTCCCGCAGGACGGCCAGCTCGCCCAGCACCTGAATCTCCAGGCGGGGTTCTGGTCCCGGCGGCTGGGCGTCCAGCGTTTCCACTGTCCTATCCACGGTCCCTCACACGAGGCCGCCCGAGAGTCTCCTCGACGCGCACCACCCGAGTCTAGGCGCGCGGCCAATCAAAACCGAAGGAGAAATGCCATGGACAAGTCAGCGATGAAGACCAGGGAGCTGGGGAACTGGACGCGCGTGGCCCCCGGGTGGCGCAAGTACGACGAGTACCTGTCGCGCACCTTCCGGCCGGTCAGCGAGCGATTGCTGGACGAGGCGGGCGTCGGACCGGGTCACCGCGTTCTGGACATCGCCTCGGGCACGGGCGAGCCGGCCATCCCGGCGGCCCTGCGCGTGGGCGACGCGGGCTTTGTCCTCGGCAGCGACTTCGTGGAAGAGATGCTGGCCTGCGCGCGCGAGAAGGCGGACGCCCACGGCCTGCCCCGGCTGGAGTTCAGGCGCCTGGACGGAGAGCTGCTGGACGTGCCGGACGCCTCCTTCGACGCCGTCACCATGCGCTGGGGTCTGATGTTCATGCCTGACCCGGGGGCCTGCCTGAAGCAGGCGTATCGTGCCTTGCGGCCGGGGGGGCGCATCGCGCTGTCCTGCTGGGCCGCGCCCGAGCGCAACCCCTGGCTGACGGTGGCGATGGGGGTGCTCAAACGATACATCGAGATCCCGTCGCCGCCGGCCGGGGCCACCGGCATCTTCGCGTTCGCCGATCCATCGCGCCTGCGCGCCGCCATCGAGGCGGCGGGCTTCCGCGATGTGCGCGTCGATCCCCTCGACGTGGACGCCATCGACTTCGCCACGGGCGCCGAATACTTCTCGTTCGTCTTCGAGATCGCCGGTCCGTTGACCTCACTTTATGCCCAGCTGGATCAGGCCACGCAGGAGCAGGTCGCGCGCGACGTGGCGGCTGAAGCGCGCCGGGCCTCGCGGTCACGCGAACGCGTGAGCTTGTCGGGCGTCACCTGGGTGGCCACGGGCACCAAATAGGGTGGTCTTCGGAGGGACGGCCTCGATATACTGGCCGCCACCATGGCCCGCATCGTCGTCGAAGAATCATTCGATCCTCCGCTGACCGCAGAGATGCACGCGCAGCTCACGGCCTCGCTGAAGCCCTGCCTCGAGCTGCGCGACGCCACCTGGGTGTCCAGCCACATGTCCGCCGACCGCACCCGCTGCATCTGTATCTACGACGCCAAGGACGCCCACACGGTGCGGGACGCCTATCAACGCGCCGGCTTCAAATACGATCGCGTCTGGGTCTCGTCGGACTGGGGTCCCGAAGCCAGTTCGTCCTGACTGTCAGCGCGCGTACGCGGGCCGGAACCGGACACGCCCGCTGCTCGTTGGACGATTCTCTTCGCGCTGGCGCGCCGCGATCAGGGCGCCGTCGATGGTCCACAGGAGGTCGTCGACGTTCATCGGTTTTCTCAGGCAGGCGACGGCGCCGTAGGAGGCCGCGGCCGTGAGCAGGTTCTTGGTGTCGTGGATTCCCGTCGCCAGGACCACTGGAACCGTCGGCGCGAACAGGTGTAACCGACGGATGAACTCGATGCCGTTCAGCCCCGGCATCTGCAGATCGCTCACCACCAGATCGGGCCAGCGACGGGCGGCCAGCTGCAATCCTTCGAAACCGTTCGCCGCCATTTCCACCATGTGTCCGGCGACCTGCAGCACGTCGGCTATCGCCAGACGTGAGTCGAGATCGTCGTCCACCACCAAGATTTGCTCCCGTTGCTTCCCCACGGTTGTCATGCCCAAGGGACACAGCAAACCCGAAGCCAAGTCCCGATCCCCCCGCGCTGCGTCGCCCACCAGCCTCGACAGGGGACGACATGTCACCGGTCCGCTACGAAATGAATGAGGCGTTACTGATCGGCGAGGGTAGTTAAGGGATGTCGGTAAGACCCGGCGACCGCCGCGATGGTTGACTCGGCCACTCGAACAGCGGGAGAGGGACGTAAGCACGGTTTCGTTTCTGGGAATGCCCGTCGCGACAGCTCCGTTTCACAGTCGGTAGCGGCGGCGCGATGAACAATCAAGAATGGAGACTCGGCGTGTGGCGTCTGTCCAGACTGGACCTCTTCGCGCTGTTCGTGGCGATGACGTGGGCTTTGATGTGGCTGTTTACCCGGACAGCCCTGCCCCGTCCCCGAAAGCACGGAGCGCTTCGACGGATTGATGCTAGAGCCACCGGATGACCCTGCTACTCGCTGTGTGGATGGTTGGGGCCCCCGCTTGATGGGGGTGGGGCAGCCCCTCGCTGCCAGCGAGCCTCAGTTCCGAATGGCTCGGGGCGCGCGTGAGCGAACGGGGGTCGCTGTCTCTGGAAGGGAATCGCCCAGCTCTCGCTTGAGGAAGAGGCGCAACCGGGCGATCAGTCGCACCTCAAGCTGGCGCGTGCGCTCGCGCGTGACGCCAAAGCCGGTGGCCAGCTGGGCCAGCGTCAGTGGCTCGTCGCTGATCAGACGCTGTTGAAAGATTCGCAATTCTCGTTTTTCAAGCGTCCCGCCGAAGGCGTTTATCGCGTCCTTCAGACGCCGGGCGAACTGGACGCCCTCCACGCGAACGTCGGGCCTCACCGACGAAGAGGCGCCCAGGGAATCTCCCAGCGTCGTGGTCTCGAACGCGCGCGACGCCCGGGGCGCGTCCATCGAAATCTCGGAGGCGTTGAATCGTTGCAGCATGGCCAGGACGTCCTGCTCCTTGACGTCCAGGACCGCTGCCAGTTGCTTGGTGTCCAGCGCGGCGCCGCTGCGCTCCAGCCTGTATCTTTCGCGGCGCAGGCCGAAGAACAGCTTTCGCTGGGCCTGGGTGGTTCCCGTCTTCACCAGGCGCCAGTTACCGAGGACGAACTTCAAGATGTACGCCCGGATCCACCAGGCCGCGTACGAGCAGAGCTTGACGCCCCGGGTGGGGTCATACCGCTCGACCGCCTGGATGAGGCCCATGTTCCCTTCCTGAATCAGGTCGTGCAGGTCGCTGCTCGTGCGCCGATAGGTCAAGGCGATCGTCACCACCAGCCGCATGTTCGCGGTGATGAGCCGGGCAGCCAGCGCCGGGTCCCCGGTGGCCACGTATTCGGTCGCGCAGCGATGCTCCTCCGCTGACGACATCGGCTGGCAATCTTTCAGGTGCAAAGGCCCTCGCGGGCCAAAACCGTCGCTGGCGACTTGTTGATTAGGCATTGCCACAAACCGTATCGTTCTGGTGGAGACCGTCCATCGGGAAAACCCCCAGCCCGGCGTAAGGGTTTTCCCGGTTGTGGCGACGACCGGTCTCGTCGGACAGAAACCCCTCGCACGTCAGCATCAGTTTGCCTTTCCGCGGCGGGACAGCTGATCGATCAGCGTGACCAGCCCAGCCAGCCGCAGCGGCTTGGTCATGATGGCCGCCGCGTTCAAGGACAGCGCGGATCGGGCTGCGTCGAGATGCCCCGAGAACAGGACCACCGGTATCTGAGCCAGGCGTGCCACTTTTTGTTGTTCCTGCCGGAACA
>DATLVT010000791.1:0-3457 GCA_035577105.1 Polyangia bacterium | reverse complement strand
GCGCGCAGCTTGGCGGCGTTGATCTTCTGGCGGATCAGCTCGGCCTGCGCGATGCAACGATCCAGCACCTCACGGACCTCGTCGTATTCGTGCTTCGAGCGGAGGTTCCAGGCTTCGTCCAGCCAGCTTCGCAACAGCGTGATCTCGTCGGTCGTGGCGCGCAGCTCGTCCAGACGATCGAGATCGGACAGGCCCGAGCGCTGGGTATCGATTTGCCGCTGCAGATCGTCTTCTTCGCCGGCCTGCGCGACGCTGACCCATGCGCAAAAAGCGATCGCCGTCGCCGCCAGCCGCACCGTCGGTGTGATCGGTCTTCTCATAAGCGAACTGCCTCCGGAGGAACAATATGGGGGGGGTGAAAAGTCAAACGGGCCTATCGAGGATGCTGCAGACCTTAAGCCCCGTTGACGCGAAACTCAAGGGGACGCCGGCTGCCCTCTGGCCGTCACAACTGACGACGGTGTCGTCACAACTGACGACGGTGTCGTCAACGGTGACGACGGTGTCGTCAAGGCGTGCAGCGACCGATCGACCAGCCACGCCACCAGCAGCCCGGTGGCGGTTCCGATCGCGTCCCAGGTCAGATCGCGAAACGAAGCATCGCCATGACCGGATAGATCGTACAGCTCCTTGCCGATGCCGGCGGCCGCGGCAAGTCCGCCGCCGATCAGCAAGCAGGGGCGGCGATCGTCGAAGGCCAGGCGCGACAGCCCGTACCCACCCGAGGCGATGACCGCGCTGGCCGAAAAGTGCAGGGCCTTGTCCCGTCCAAACCAGGGATCGGCGTCGTCGGCGTGGGCCGGTTGCGGGGTCAGGATGGCCACCATGATTCCGACCATCCTGACACGCGACCCGAGCGAGGGCGTCACGGGAGGCGCCCTCGTCTCGTTCGCGGTCCACTACGTCGGGCGCTGCGTCCTATGAGCAGCCCTTCTTCTTGGGGTTCTTGCAGCAGCCGAGGGCCGTGTTGGCGTCCTTGATCTTGCCCTTGGCCGCCTTGGAGGCGTCCTTTGCCGCGGCCTTCAGCGGTTTTTCACATTCGGACTTCTCCTTGCCCTTCATCTCCTTGCAGCTGGAAAGGTCGGGCTTGGCCGCCGCCTTGGCTTCCGCCTTGGCGTCGTCGACGGCCTTTTGCTTCTCGCTGCAATCCGGCTTGTCTTCGGCGGCGGCGAATCCGGACAATCCCATGGCCAGCGCCGTGACCAGAACCATCAATGCTCGCTTCATCGTGGCTGTCTCCTTTGTTGGTTGAACAATCGAACGACCAGCCGGGTTCTCCGGCGTGGCCGAGATGGTAAGTGACCCCGGTGGCGTCCACAACCGTCGTGGTCGTCGATTGGAGTTTTTTCCCCGGCGGCGCGCTTGGGCTAGACTGCGGGGCGTGGACCAGGTCATCGAGGTTCGGTATGCAGGGACGGTGGTCGCCAAATCGGCGGGCATTCGCGATCGCGACGACGCCGGCCTGTTCTTGAGCGTCAATGAACCGATGCCGGTGGGCACGATCTTGACCCTGACCGTTGACGAGGCGGTCAAGCACGGCCGGGTCGAGCAGGTGGTCGAATCGACGGAAGCGATGCAAGCCGGAATGCGGATCCGGTTTGTCGACGGGCCGGTGGCCCGACCGGCGCCCCGAACCGCGGCCGCGCCTGCCGTGCCGGCCGCGCCGTCACCACCAAAACCCGCGGTCGCCCCGGCGTCAGCGGCCGTTCCCGACGCCATCGCCGAGGTGACGGAGGACGAGAGCGCCGCGATAGAAGGCGCTGTCGCCAGCACCGGCCCGATCGAGACCGGCGGCGGCGACCCGAACCAGGGACAGGGCGGCGGCGGCGGCCGGCGCCGCAGACGACGGCGGTGATTCGCCCACCCCGGCTGCGGGCCGGTGACGTCATCCGCGTGGTGGCTCCTTCAGGGCCGGTGCCGCGCGAGGCGTTCGTGGCGGGGGTCGAGATCCTGCGCCGGCGTTACGACGTCCGTTACGACGAGGGTGTGTTCGCGCGCGACGGTTTCCTGGCCGGCGACGACCAGCGGCGACTGGGCGAGTTGACGGCGGCGCTGCAGGATCCGGCCGCCAAGGCGGTGGTGATGGCGCGGGGTGGTTACGGGCTGTTGCGCCTGCTGCCTTTTCTCGACGGCGCCCTGCTGCGCGCCCAGCCGCGGCCCCTGGTGGGATTCTCCGACGGAACGGTCCTGCTGGCGTTCGCCGCCGCCGCCGGCGTCACCGCCGTTCACGGCCCGGTGGTGACCCAGCTTGGCAACCTGGGCGAGGAAGATCAGCGGACGCTTTTTCGTCTGCTGGAAGAGCCGAACCCCGGCGTCTTGCTGAGCGGCCTGGGCCCGGTGATCCCGGGGCGGGCGGCGGGACCTCTGCTGGGCGGCAACCTGGAGGTCTTCTCGCGGTTGATCGGGACGCCCTTCATGCCCGACCTGACCGGCGCCGTCCTGTTCATCGAAGATCTGGGCGAGCGTCCGTACCGCATCGATCGTTTGTTGACCACGCTGGATCTGGCCGGCGTCTTCAACGCGGTCAGCGCCGTCGTCGTGGGCGACTTCACCAGCTGCGACGAGCCGGAGGCGACCCGCGCCGGTTCGCCCACCGCCGACGAGGTCCTGCTGGATCGTCTGGGTCGCCTGGCCATCCCGGTGGTCGTGGGGGCCTCCGTCGGCCACGGCACGCGCAACCGGGCCTTGCCGTATGGCGCGCTGGTGGAACTGGACGCCTTCACTGGCGTGCTGACCGCTCGTGAAGGCGCCGTCATGTAGCTCAGAACCCTCAGACGGGTTCCGAACCTCCCTGAGCACACCCCATACCTTGACACCTGGAAGAGGGACCGAGTACAAGCCGGAGGCAAAAGCGACGTCATGTTTCGGGAAAACCTTCAGAAGCTGGTCAATCGCCTGGACGGCGGTGTTGCGGGCGTGCTGATGGGGTTCGATGGTATCGCCGTCGATTCCTACGTTCGCGACGGGCAGAGCGGCCACGCCGCCGACATCCAGACCGTGGGCATGGAGTTCGGCCACCTGGTCGGTCAGGTTCGCGGCGCCACCGAACGACTGGAGCTGGGCGGTCTGCGCGAGGTGACCATCCGAACCGACAAGCTGGTGGTGGTGATGTTGCTTTTGACCAAGGAGTATTTTTTGGCGTGCGGAATCTTGCCGTCCGGCAACGTCGGCAAGGCGCGCTATCTGGCCAAGCTGGCGGCGCCCCAGATGCGCGCGGAGCTGCAGTAACCGTCCATGGCGAAGAAGACGGCGCTCCCCACGGTGGTCGTGCTGCACGGTCCGAACCTGAACTTGCTGGGCGAGCGCGAACCGCACGTCTACGGCAATGTTACATTGGCCGAGATCGACGCCGCCCTGACGGCGGCGGGCAAGGCCGCCGGCGTGGCGGTGCGGACCGCGCAATCGAACCACGAGGGCGCGCTGATCGATCTCGTGCAGCAGGCGCGGGTCGACGCCG
>DATLVT010000790.1:0-2969 GCA_035577105.1 Polyangia bacterium | reverse complement strand
CCTTGCGGACGGAGAAGGCCACCGCGAATCCCAGCAGCGTGACCGTGCCACCGAACATCGTGGCCTTGGTCTTCGAGACCAGGTTCACGCCCCAGGCCAGCACCACCAGCAGCGACGTGAAGATGCCGATCCACAGACCGGGGCCGCGCTTGTTCTCCTGCAGGCGCATGCGATCGATCCCCACCGACGTCAGCGTGAACGCCCCCAGCAACCCGAACGAATACATGTCCCCCAGCAACGCCATCTGCCCGCGCGTGGCCGCCACCACCAGCACCGGCACCAGCACCGAGATGATGATGGCCCGGTGGGGTGTCCCGAAGCGCTGGTTGCGCTCGGCCAGCCAGCGCGGCATGTAGCCCAGGCGCACCAGGGCCAGGAAGACGTGATAGCAGCCGATCAGCGCGGTGTTGGCGGCGCCGACCAGCAGCGTCGACGACGTGGCCACGATGGCGATCTGGATCGGCCGGTTGCCGAACTTGGCGCCCAGCTCGTACACGAACTGATCCGGGTTGGCGTTGGCCGCGTCCAGCAGCGCGGTCTCGAAGGCGGTCATCAGCGGCGAGGTCAGGAACACGCAGGCGATCACCAGCAGCATCGCCCGCAAGGCGGTGCGCTCGCGCGGCTCGGCCAGGGCGGGCGCGATCTGGCTGATGGACTCCAGGCCCGAGAAGGCCAGCCACGAGCTCCCGAACCCCACCAGGATGGTCCACGGGCGCAGCCCGCGCACGGCGCTGAACTGGTCCATCACCAGCTGCCAGTGCTGGCCGTCCATGTGCACGACGACGATGGTCAGCACCACGATGTTCATGGTCAGCGAGGCCAGGGCCAGCGCCGCCGTGACCAGCGCCGATTCGCGGATGCCGACATAGTTCAGCGCGCCCAGGACCAGCAACGCCCCACAGGCGGCCGGTGAGATCCACGGCGTCAGGCGGGGCAGCTCGGCGGCCAGATATTGAAAGCCGCTGACCGAGGACAGCGCCCCGGTCAGGAAATAGTCGACGCAGATCAGGATGCCGCCGATGCACCCCACCATCGGACCGAAGGCGTCGGAGGCCACCGACACCACGCCCCCGCCGTCGGGATAGCGTGACGCCACGTTGACGTACTTCAGCGACAGAAAAATGAAGGCGATGCCGGTGGCCAGCACGAAGGCCGCCGCCGGCGACGGGCTCTTGCCCCCTAGCTCGCGGAACAGAAGACCGGGGACGTAATAGATCGACGTCCCGATGTCGGCGAACACCACCGCCCAGGCCAGCAGCGCCCCCAGGCGTCCGGACGACCGCTTGCTGCGCTCGAACAGCTGCTCGGGCAGGGCCATCGCCGCCCGGGTGATCGACAGCCGCCCCTGCGTGGGCGGGCGCGGCGGCGTCGAGCCACCCTCGTTACTCACAGATCACCACGTGGATCGGTTCGGGCAGCTCCTTGATCAGCTGCTTCAGCACGTCGCCGCGCAAGAACGTCCAGACGCTGGAGCGCTGGGTGGTCCCCACCATCAGGCATTTGACCTGCAACGTCTCGGCGGCCTCGGCGATGGAGGCGCCGGCGTTGTGCGCCAGCCGCCACAGCGGGATCGCCTCCAGCCCCTCGTGGGTGATGTCGTAGACCGCGGCGTTCAAGACATCCAGGGCGTCGTCCGAGGGGCCGGTGCGCGGCGGAAAGAACAGTCCCGGGATCTCGTCGACGAAGATGACGTAGACGGCGGCGTCGCCCACCCCCTTGGCCCGCCGGGCCGCCTCCCGACACAGGTTGCGGTTGGGCCCGCGCATCGCCACCAGCGTCGTCGACGAATAGGTCTGCTTGAGGGACAGGGCCTCCTCCAGCGTCACCACCTCGCCGCAGGCCGGTTGGTCGGCGGCGGCGCGCTCGGCGGTGGCGGCGCGAATGAAACCAAAACGCCCGGCGCGAATCCACCCGCGCTGGGTGACGAAGGCGACCGCCAGCTGCAATCCGGTGACGCAGGCGCCGTACAGCGTGGCGGCCGGCTTGGTGACCCAGCTGGTCACCCAGGGAATCACCAGCGCCACGATGGCGATGACGCCGATGATGAAGGCGGGGCCGCGCCGGTTCTCGCGCCAGCGGAGCGCCGCCAGGCTGACCGACGTGATGGCGTACGAGCCCAGCAAGCCGAAGGCGAACACCTTCCCCAGCCGCAACAGATCGGCGCGCGTCGACAGCACCAGCACCAGCGCCGCGAAGGTGATGACCACGATGGCCCCGCGGGGCGTGCCGTACCGCTTGTTGCGCTGGGCGATCAGCGCCGGCAGGTAACCGTGCTCGCTGACCGTCTTGAACACGTTGTAGCAGCCGATGAAGGCGACGTTGGCGGCCACCAGCAAGAGGCCCGCGCCTGAAAAGGCCACCGCCACCAGCAGCCCCATGCCGCCATATTTCAGCGCCACCGGCGCCAGCAGCGCCGCCTGGGGCGCGATGGCGCCCGCCTGGGCGGCGTGGATGGCCAGCGTGGTCAGCGGCGGCACGGTCAGAAGCAGGCTGACGATCAACAGGGTGGCGGTGATGCGGATGACCCGCCGGCGCGGCTCGCGCACCGCGGGTGCCAGCTGGCCCAGCGATTCCAACCCCGAGTACGCCAGCCAGGCGGCGGCAAACCCCGAGGCCATGTCGGCCGGCCCCACGTGACGAAACTGGCCGGCGGTGGCCGCCAGCTGCGCATACTCCGACGGACCCAGCTGGACCAGCACCGCCGCCACCAGCGTGGCCTGGACCATCAACGCCACCAGGCCCAGCACCAGCGCCAGCCGGGCCAGCTCGCGGATGCCGATCCAGTGCAAGAACCCCAGGAACAAGATCGCCACCGCCGACAAGATCTCGATCTCGTGCGGCCAGGGTCGCAGCGCCGCGATGTAGTGCAGGGCGCTGACCACGGCGATGCTGATGGTGACCAGGTAAGCGGAGACCATCAGCGTCCCCGACACCACGCCCACCCACGGCCCGAAGGCCTCCACGGCCGC